>SPBY01000071.1 GCA_004525825.1 Bacteroidia bacterium | reverse complement strand
AGCCTGAAGCACGTCTTCCCAACATAATACTGATTGTTGCAGATGACCTGGGTTGGAAAGATGTGGGCTTCATGGGCTCATCCTATTACGAGACTCCTGATCTTGACCAACTGGCCCGAGAAGGAATGGTCTTTGGACAGGCTTAAGCGGCAGCAGCCAATTGTGCTCCAGGCCGGGCCTGCCTGATGACCGGACAATATACACCAGCTCATGGCATTTACACTGTAGGCTCTTCTGAGCGGGGAGATTCACGAGCACGAAGGGTTATTCCAGCTAAAAATACAACTGTCCTTCGTAATGAAAGCTTTACCCTGGCTGAAGCCTTGAGGCCCCGGAAGGGGAGTATCTGACCGACCGCTTGACTGAAGAAGCTCTTGTTTTCATGCAGCAAAACTACGATCGGCCCTTTTTTCTGTGCCTGCCCTACTATGCAGTACATACCCCTATCCAGGTGAAGGAAACAACCCCAATCCGGAATTTGATGAAGCGTATCTGCTTAGCCTGGAAGCAGCCTATAATTGATTTTTTGCCTTTCTGAAGTGACAGGTCTTCATGGGGCAGATTTCACAAGTGTATTCGTTGAATTTTACGTCGGGCCCCATACCGACGATTCCGCTGATCGACTTCACCGGGCTCATGAGGGATGACTCCGATAGGCTAATTCTGCAAGAATTTTCAGGAAAGAGTTTGAACAGCTTTTGCTGCTCGGCTACATCCCAGGAACAGTAGCCGGGACTGTAGCGGTTGGTCACTTTCATATCTTTACTGGCAGCCACCTTCCGTATTTCTTCATGCACCTGGTCGGCGACAGAATCCACAAGGGCCGAGGCCACCAGATCGGTGATGTAGCCTTCGAGGTACTCACCATTTGACAGGAGGTCCCTGGCCAGCTTTTCCGGCTCCGGACCTACAGTCACCAGGAAAAATGCATAGGTTTCGGAGTTCTTTAGCATCTTGTGAATGATCTTCCCTGCGCGAAAATGGATTCCTCCGATGGCTATCTCCTCCAAAGATTCCGGTTCAGCAGAATCTACCAGCACAAATGCCCCTAAAGGAGTCATTATCCTGGTGCACTCTTCGATGTACTCATCTACCAGGGCTGAGGCATGAGTATCCACCGAACCTTCCTGGCACCCAAGAAGCCTGATAATGTCATCCGGGGTTACACCAATTTGGAATCTCTCTATGTCTGGGAAAAAGACCTGCATATATGCACTTATCTGCCATGAATATAAAGCAAATTGTTAAAAAAGCACAGAAGTGTAAGGATATGTCTTCTCTGCCGTCTTACCTTCGGAGAATCTTTAGGAATAGATTATGAAACAATTCAATCAACTTATATGTCCGGTATCACCTGAACGTGTAGATGAGAACAGGGTGCGGGCAACCGCCTTTGGAGTGATTATACTGATGGGAGTCTATTTTGCGACGGGGAATCCTTTGTTTCCGGCTTTGGCGGCCCTTGATTTCTATATTAGAGCTTTTACCAGGCTTCCATACAGCCCCGTCAGTTGGCTGGCAAAACTCTTTGTAGAAGCGATGGGCACACAGCCCGTTTGGATCGATAAAGCTCCGAAGATATTTGCCGCAAGAATTGGCTTGCTGCTTACTATTATTACCACAGCAGCCGCTATGTTAGATTGGAGCCTGACTGCTTATCTGGCCGGAAGTACCCTGGTAATTTTTGCATTCCTGGAGTGCGGACTGAATTTCTGTGCCGGTTGCTGGGTGTATACCAACGTGGTTTATCCCTTGGTACGAAGGGGAGAAAAATGACCCTGAAATTTCACCGTTCGAGCTGTTTCAAGGCGAATGCATAGGCACCCAGAGAGATGGCCCTGGTGGTACCGATGCGACTGGTCCCAATGGCTATTTTCGGCTGCTCATCATAGTACACTTGCTGGTCGGTCCCGGGCAGATCAATAAATTTCCCAGTAATCTCACACAGCCCTTTTTGTCCGGATTCTTCATTCAGGTTAAAAACTTTTTGGATCAGGCGCGGTATGGGGTCGTGTTTGCGAAAATCGAAATCTCGTCCCAGTTCCTCCATGATGGCTGGCATAAAAAAGCGATCGGCGCCGGCAATGCCCCCACCCATGACCACCAGACCGTCGGTGAGGGAAACCAGATTGGCAATCACGTCCCCCAGGTGGCGACCCATGGTTTCAAAGGCTTTCAGGGCTGCTTCACGATCTCCCTCCCGCTCCCCGGAAGCGATCTTATATATATCCTTTGGGCTCAGATCTGCCTCTTCTGACTGGCCGATGGCTTTTTTATAGTTTCTGGTAATGGCCCTTATACTGACCTCTTCTTCTGCATTCCTCGTAGGGGTGATGCTGTTGGAAAGGATCCAGACTTCCGAAGCGATGGAATTATCCCCCCGGATAAGCGTTCCGTCCGATACAAATCCTCCTCCGAATCCGGTTCCCAGGGTAAGCCCATACAGGTTTTTGAATCTTTTGGGATTTCCGGCTTCCTCCATCATCCGGTTTACTTCGGGAAGGAACCCTCCCAGGGCTTCGCCATAGGCATAGAGATCCCCGTCGTTGTTCATATAGGCGGGCATCTGGTACTGGTTCTCCAGGATCTTTGCCAGGGGTACGCCTCCCCTGAAGCCCGGCAGATTTTTCAAATCTCCCACTACTCCGTTGAAGTAATCGGTAGGGGCTGGAATGGCAAAGCTGATGGCCACAGCCGGCTCGTCCAGGCGGGTAAGTATTTGATCAAATCCCGTCCTAATGGTATCCAGGCAGCGCTCCAGGTGGTCGGCATGGGAAGGGAGGGTAATCAGATCCACAATCTCCCGCCCACCTTTCATGGCGGAAAAGACAAAATTGGTACCTCCTGCATCAAAAGTAAGCACTGTGCGACTGTCACTGAAAATATCCATGTTAGCGGGGGTTTATCTGCCTAAAGATAAAGAATAGTGAGAATAAGCATACATTTGTTTCAGTCAGTAACAAACAAACCTTATACTTATGAAAAAAAGAAATCTTCGATGGTTTATTCTATCTTGTATACTGCTGATCAGCCTTCCTTTGGTAATTGGCGCACAGGACATGGAAAGTAAAAAGGAAAAACTGGCTGTATTATGGGTATCTGGCGATCGTGATGTGGCCGAGAAATCGTGCCTGATGTACACCCATGCCGCCAAACGAAATGGCTGGTTCGACGAAGTGGTTTTAATAGTTTGGGGCTCATCTTCCCGGTTGCTTGCAGAGGATGAAGCTCTTCAGGAGAAGATAAAGGCCATGATAGCGGATGGCGTGATCCTCGAAGCCTGTATAGCCTGCAGCAATGCACTCGGTGTTACTGAAGATTTGAAGAATCTGGGCATCGACGTCAAAGGCATGGGAGTGCCGCTGACCAATTACCTGAAAAGTGGGTACCATGTTCTCACCTACTAAGCAAGGCCATCTTTAATGAGTACCTCTTTCCTGCCAATTTGTCCGCTTGTTCCCTTGGCGTGATATTTGGACAGCAAAGGAAACCTCAATTGAATGATCAATATCAGGAAGATAAAGACGCAATACCAACATCTTTGCCACCTGGTCTCCTCCAGAAGGGTAAAAGATGCCCTGGATGTACTGAACAAGCTGGTAAGTGAATCAGGCTACAGCGATTTTTTTATTCAGCAGGAGCATCTGGAGCACACCTATGAGCAAATGCTCAACTACATGCTGGAGGGGGTTCAGGATCCGGAAAGGGACAAGGTATATAACAAGCTGTTGACCTCGATCCTCGAGCTGGCCGATAGGGTAAAGAATCGGCTCATGGAAAGCCATTCGGGATGGCACACCTATATTCTGAAGCAGGAGCTGGATAGGGAGCAGGAACTGACCGGAAAACGGGTGATTGAAACACTGGATGATCTTTCTTTCAAAAGGGAACTGGACGAGATGATCGATGCAGGGAAGGTATCGCCAGAGGCCAGCGATGAACGAAGAAGAAAGCTGTCGGCAGAGATTTTCAGGCACCTCTGGCTGAGCAACCGATATAATGAAGCAGAGAACAGCCTAAGCTCTGCCATCCTTTCCTGCCGAGATTTCCTGTGGCATGAAAAAGCGCTCTACATAAGTGCTATCCTCCTGTCGGGATTAAGGTACTGGGACGAAGAAAAGGTGCATCGCCTGATGGATTTTGTCGGAGAGGAGGACCAGGAAGTTTCAGCCAGGGCACTGGTGGCACTGGTGATCCTGTTGTTTCAGTATGACCACAGGCTTGAATTCTATCCCAATATCATACACCGACTTAAGCTTTTGAATGATGACCTGAAGCTGGAACAAAACCTGGAGAAAATTGCCTTACAGCTGATCCGCACCCGCGATACCCTGGAGATTGGAAGGAAATTGCAGGAGGACCTGATGCCCGAAATGGCCAAAATCAAACCGAAGCTGGAGGATAAACTAAAAATGGATGACATCCGGGAGGAGTTGCTGGAGGAGGGAAGGAATCCTGACTGGGAATCGGTATTCAGTGAATCGGACGACCTCTACCGGAAGGTGGACGAATTTATGAAACTGCAGATGGAGGGGGCCGATGTCTACATGACCACTTTTGCCCATTTGAAACAGTTTCCCTTCTTTAATGAGATGACGAACTGGCTGGTTCCTTTTCACCGGGAGAATCCCGATTTATCTGAAATCTACTCCACCAGGAGTGAAGTGTTTGACCCGGACATTTTCGTAGATGGCCTGAAGAACACACCCTTTTTGTGCAACAGCGATAAGTACAGTTTTATTTTTAACCTGCGTTTCCTGCCCGAAGAACAGAAAAAAATGCTATCCACTGCCTTTTTGATGGAACTGGAAGGAATGCAGGAGATGATCGCCGATGAGAAGATGACTTCGGGTGATTTTACCACGCGAACAGTATTTATCCAATACATACAGGACCTCTACCGCTTTTTTAAGATTTCGCCTTTTAAAAATGAATTCGAGGATGTGTTCGGGGGGAAACTTGACCTCTACAGATCAGATTTTTTCGGTGAGATCGTCGAAGACGACTCCATTACCAGGAACATAGCCGAATATTTGTTTGAGAAGGATCACTTTGAAGAGGCTCTGGATATTTTCAGGATGTTGCTTCAGGATCGGCCCGACGATCGTGAATTGCTCGAAAAGGCGGGCTACTGTCTCCAGAAACTTGTTAATTTCAGGGAAGCGGTGGCCGTCTATCAGAAGATTGGCCTTAGCAGTGAGATGACTTTGTGGACCTTGAAAAACATGGGGATTTGCTACCGCAAATTCGGTGATTACAGTTCCGCCCTTGAGGTTTATGATAAAGCGGCTTCTCTGCAACCCGAGGACCAGACCACTGAGTCTTTGATCGGGTTTTGCCACCTGAAGCTGGGCGATTACGAGACTGCCCTGAAACACTATTTTAAGATAGAATACCTGAATCCCGGGAACCAGCATATTCTGCGCCCCATTGCCTGGTGCTATTTTGCACTGGGGGAGCTGAAAAAATCAGATAAGTATTTTGCCAGGGTATTTGAAGCAAAACCGGGGTATTACGACTACATCAACTATGGCCATGTTCAATGGGCACTTGGGAAAAAAAGAGATGCAGTGGAGCTTTATTTGCAATCACTCAGGGACCTGAATTTTGAAATGGAAGATTTTCAGAAAACCATGGAAGATGACCGATCCATCCTAATAAAAAACGGGATCTTTGAAAAAGACATCCCTCTCATGCTGGACTATCTTCACTACCGCTTAATGAAATAAAAAAATAGCGGTTCGATAATGAAGAAAAAAAGCCATGGAATTCAACCCGTCTCTATGAGAATGGAATGTTTATCGAACCGCTATCGTAATAAGTTTAAGAACGTCTAATATTACTAAGCAAATATACATAATTAGTCCGACCAAACATCATCAGAAATACCCAAAATCAGGCCCTTTGTCAAAAATATTGGCCAAAATTCGGTTTGCTAGCCTGCTGGCACCTATTCTGAACCGTTCACTGTTGAGCCATTCTTCACCCAGAATTTCCTTCACGATCTGGTAATATAACAGGGCTGTTTCGGGGTCTGATATTCCACCGGCAGGTTTAATCCCGATCTTTTTCCCGGTGCGCATATAAAAATCCCTGATGGCACAACACATGACGACCATAGCCTCCGGTGTGGCACCAGGAGATATTTTCCCTGTGGAGGTTTTGATAAAATCGGCCCCTGCTCCAATGGCCAGGAGTGATGCCTTCCGGATGAGGGACAGATCCTTGAGGCTCCCCGTCTCCAGGATCACTTTCAGGGGAACTGATCCCACACGTTGCTTGATTACATGTATCTCATAGTCCACGTATTCAAGGTCACCCATCAGGAACTTCCCCACATTCATGACCAGGTCAATTTCGTCGGCGCCCTGTTCGATGGCCTGCTCTATTTCCATCACCTTGATATTGGTAAAGGTCTGGGAGGCAGGAAATCCCCCACCTACAGAGGCAATGCTTACCAATGGATTCTCCAGGTTTTCCTTGACCACGCTCACCAGCTCAGGATAGACACAGATAGCGGCCACTCCGGGCATGTTGGGATACAATTCCCCCAGCTGGTTTACCTTCCTGCACATCAATGATACATTTTCCGTATTGTCCTGCTCACTGAGGGTGGTAAGGTCGATCATTCCGAAGATCTTTTTCAAAAGATCTTTTATGCCATCTGAAGGGACTGCGGCACTTGCTTTTGCAAGCCAGTGATTGACCTCATCTGGATCAGTAGTCAGGTTAAATTCGGAAAGAATCTTCATGATTGGGGTCCATTATCTACAATTTATCATTTTGTTGATGACGGTCAAAATCCCTGGTGGTTTTTTTCTGTAGATTCTTTTGCAATGCGGTCTCCAGATCAATGCCGGTCTGATTGGCCAGGCATATGAGAACAAACAGTACATCGGCCAGCTCATCGGCCAGCTCCAGCTTGTCGGTTTTGACGGTACCTTCCGATTGTTCTCCGTATTTCCGGGCGATGATTCGGGCCACCTCACCTACTTCCTCGGTGAGAATTGCCATGTTGGTAAGCTCGTTGAAATACCTTACGCCGTACTTCCGGATCCAATTATCAACCTTCTCCTGTGCTTCCTGGATGGTCATTACTCCTTGTTTTTGGTATCGATCAGTATGGTAACAGGTCCGTCGTTGGTAAGGCTTACCTGCATGTATGCTCCAAACTCCCCTGTGACCACCGATTTATTGATATCAAGTTCCATCTGGCCGATAAAAGTTTCATAGAGAGTAAGAGCTGTTTCCGGAAGAGCAGCTTTGATGTATGAGGGACGATTTCCTTTTTTGGTGCTTGCATGCAGGGTAAACTGACTTACCACCATGATCTCTCCGTTTACATCGCACACAGAAAGATTCATGACCCCTTCTGCATCATCAAAGATCCTAAGCCGGCTGATCTTTCCGCTCAACCATCCGATATCCTCAAAGCTATCACTTTCCTCAACCCCCAGCAGAATGACCAGGCCAACGCCGATCTCTCTGCTGATCTCTCTGTTGATGACTATGGAGGCGCCAGAAACTTTCTGGACGACGGCCCTCATGATAGATTTTCATTCACCATTCTGTAAAGGGCCAGGCGATTGATGGGTTTCGCAATGTAATCGTTGAAGCCAGCTTCCAGACACTTGTGCCGGTCATTATTCATGGTATATGCTGTCTGGGCAATAATGGGAATAGAGGGATGTTTCGATTTGATGATCCGCATGGCCTCATATCCATCCATTACAGGCATGTTGAGGTCCATCAGGATTAGATCAATAGCTCCTTCATACCTGGTAATTATATCCACGGCCTCCTTCCCGTTCTTGGCCCGGATCACTGTGGCATCTGCCTTTTGCAGCAGGGTTTTCAGGTAAAAAAAATTCACCTCTTCATCCTCAGTAATCAAAACCACCCTGTTGTTCCAGTCGTATTCAGGTTGCCTTCTCGAATCATACGAGTAGTCCTTTTCAATCTTCTTCATAGTGTCTTATTAGTATCCAACTGTTCGACACCATCTAATTAATGAGAAAAATGAATGGGGGTTGAAGATAGTTTTTAACAATTTGGCTAAGTGGCAAGAAGCTTGTGCAAATCGTTAAAAACTCCATTTGAACCGAAAGAAACCAAAGGTATTTTTCTCTCTGATTTTGGCGCCGGAGGGGTCCTCAAACTCTGCCGTGAAGTACTGAAGGATCAAAGAGAGGTCGAAGTTGTTGTTTAATGAGAGATCCAGAGAGGGTCCCAGGTAGGCTCCTTTCCACTCGGGATACCAGATGGTGGCAAAGCTTCCGTTGAGCAAAGGAGTCAGCGGATAGCTGATGTTTGCGAAAAAGGACCAAGGGGTAAAGCCCAGGTTTTTTACATCCAGGTTGCTTGAGTAAAACTGGAGGAAACTGCTTACATCCATTTCCTTTGCAAAGGCTGAATACAATCCTTCCACCTGGATCATTAAAGAGTTGGAGAAGGTGTAGTCAAATCCAAGGGAGGTCATTAGATAGCCGGTGGTATCCTTAAACTGTCCAAGGTCCCTGAAATAGCTTAACTCTCCACGGAAAGCAGTGGGGCCTATGTTTCCGCTCCAACCGGTCCCCAGGATCAAATCCTCCTCCTGGTATACCCCTCCCAGCAACTGTATATCAAATCCAAGGGTATTGAATCTGAAATATCCGGCAGCAGTGACCCGGTTGGCACTATCGACCTTGGCCGCCAGTTCGATGGTGGAGGCGTTCCCGGTATAATAGGAGATCCTCAAGGCGTCACTTCCCGGCCGTTCGGGGTAATCCACCTCGAAATAAGAATAAGAGTTGAAGATATCGTTGGGATTCCACACAAAGGTCTGTCCCCAGTTAATTCTCTGCCGGCCTGCCTTGATTTCCAGATTGCCAAAGGTGAACTGCATCCATAAACGATCTACCATGCTGGTTAGCACATAGCCGGCACTGTCGCCCAGATTCCCATCATTGGCCCAGCTCAGATCCATCCAACCCTGGTCTCCGCCCACAGATTCAGCATATCCGGGGAGTTGACGGATGGTGTTACCGGCGATAAACCTGTTCCGGATCTGTACACTGGCTGAAAGCCAGTCGGTGGGATAAAGGTCCAGGTTGAGCCGGTTGTGAAGGCTGTTTTCCCAGAGCCAGTGATCCGGAATGCGGTAGACAGTTGTCATATTTGAGAGGTAGCCACTGAAAGCGACTTTCTCCTGACCGGCAAGCGCTCCTGAAAACAGGGAGAAAATAAGCAACAGTGTGATGTGCTTATGGGTCATTGCATTTAATTCTTATGCTCGTCAGAGATTACTTTTCCATCTTCCACTGTGATCACCCGCCTGGCTTTTTTGACTACCCTGGCATCGTGAGTAGAGAAGATAAAAGTGATCCCCTCTTCCCGGTTCAGCTCCTCCATGATGTCGAGAAGGGTTTCGGTCGACTTGGAATCCAGGTTGGCTGTGGGTTCGTCGGCGAGTACAAACTTGGGCTTGGATGCCAGTGCCCTGGCCACGGCCACCCGCTGTTGCTGTCCCCCGGACAGCTTCGAGGGCCTGCTGTTTATCCGGTCTTCCAGACCCACGGCTTTCAGCAGCTCCAGAGTCCTTTCATCACGATCCTTTTTGCTCCATTTTTGCAAGTTCATGATAAACTCCACATTCTCTTTGGCGGTGAGTACCGGAATCAGGTTGTAAGACTGGAACACAAATCCGATGTTGCGCATGCGAAAGTCGATCAGACCTGAAGATTTTAATCCGGCCAGGTTGGTATTGTCCACCAGGATCTCCCCCTCGGTGGGAGTATCCAGTCCCCCGATCATGTTCAGAAGAGTGGTTTTCCCGGATCCCGAAGGGCCCACGATGGCTGCAAACTCACCCTTCTCGAAATCCAGGGATATATCATTCACCGCATGGACCTTCACTTCTGAGCTGTTATAGACTTTGTGTACGTGTTTGATCTCTAATACTTTCATGACTTATATCTTTTGACTTTATGGACTTATCGCTATTCTGTTCTTAATGCTTCTGCAGGATCCAGTTTCAGGGCTTTCAAAGCCGGGTAAATGGATGAAAGGATCCCGGTGAGGATGATCAGGACAGTGACTGT
>SPBY01000679.1 GCA_004525825.1 Bacteroidia bacterium | reverse complement strand
CTTTTCGAGCAGATAGAGTGCCATCAGGTAATCCAGTGCAGGACGGTTGGAAGGTTGGTTCGCCAGGACCGCTCTAAGGTTCATTTCCAGGTCTGCGCCTTCTGCAAAGAAATCCTGTGGCATCTCGGTATTCAACCTGGGCCCAAGCTCCGGATCCTTTTCCATGGCTGAGGGATTGTACAGAAATGTAGCGTAATGATCGGCTATCTTTTTTTGAAATAAGGCACTCCCTAAATGATGGATATACTTCTCTGCCACTTTAAAATTCGCTCTGACCAGTTCGGTCTGAATAAGTCTCTTGAGATTCCGCTGGGTAGGGCCATCAATAATCAAGGATTCAAAGGCCCAGTGATGGGCCTCATTCACAAAATGAATGGTCCAGAAAAAATCACTGCCCCTGCGGAGGATCTCACTCTTCGCCTCCCACTCAAAACACAATCCCCTTCTTCCAAAGCCCTGGGGGTAGTGAAACAATGCTTCGCAGAGCAATCCCTTGTTCGCCAGGGCCAGGTTGGTGTAAAAGGAACCAACGAGGTTGGTGGTGGGATGCTTTGCGGTGTAGCTGAGCAATCCGTCCCAGTCTTCCTGGATGGCGAGCTTTTCGATGGCAAAGAATTCCGCATTTTTCCGGTTGAGGGAGAAGTGCAAAATCAATACTGTGCCGATCAGGCAGAGCACGATTTCAAATCCCATTTTCCACATGCGATTCAGCTTCCTTCCCCCGACAGGGACCCTGAGCAAAAGGATCATTAGGAAGATCCAGGCAATAAATAAAAAGGGCCAGACAGAGTTCCCATATTCCGGGCCGAAAGGAAGTTGGGCGGTCAAAAGCTCATTCAAGGGATACAAATAAAGTAAGCTGGCCGCAAACACTATAATGCCGGGATATAAGAGGGTGAGTAAGAGGGACGGAATATCTGTTTTTCCCTTCCCTGCCAGGTTCCCTGCCAGCACTAAAGCACAGAAGAACCATACAAAGCCGCCACTCAGCAGGTAGATGAGCGGCACCGCAATGGCCAGGAACCATCTTCTTCGGCTCTGGTCGGTCGGAGTTTTGGCTGCCAGGGCAATGGCGAGGATCAAACCCAGGGAATGGCTGAGCTGGTGGGGGTAGAAATTATGCATTCCTATCAGAAGTACTGATGTCAGGGTTCCGGCAATGATGGGTGCTGTTTTACCTGCGATTGCTTTGAACAGGCTTTGACTGGCAAAGTAGCCGGCGACAACGACCAGCGATAGCGTGATGGCACCAGCAAGACGGAAGCGGAAGAACTGACTTAAGAAACTTCCTAAGTACTCTAACAAGCCCCCCGGGCGGTCAAAAAAGGACAGTAAATACTCCGGGCTTTTTATGAAGAGAGTGAGGTCCTGATTGGCTGTCATCACATATTCTCCAGGGTAATAGAACCACAAGAGGGCAAGTATAAACAGAATGAATCCTGCCAGGTTTTCAATGCCAATCAGCTTATGTTTTCTTGCCTTTTCTTTCAATGAGACACTAGTATCTGGATGTTTCAGTTGTATGTGTGGTTGGCTATTTTGTGCCGATAATAGGCCGCTGATTCCTGGGTGCAAATGCAGCAATGTATTTGGTATTCCAGTAAACTTTGTCCTCTTCGAACCTGAAGGTATGTATCACGCTCTGCGGGGTCTCATAATAGATGATCTTTACCGCATAGGTATCGTTCTCTTGCCAGGCTCCGCTTACTGCCACCATATCTGAAGTTACAAAGGGATTGTCCAGGGTTCCTGTGGCATTTTCCTGGTAAGATGCCCCAACAGTATGCTCACCCTGGTCGGTAGTGATGGTGATTTCGGCAGGTGAGGCATCGAAATTGAAGGAGATGGATTGGAGGGAACTTTGATTGGGTTCCAGGGTATAAGAAGATCCAGATACTTCTTCAGCCATGGGGGAGCTTTCCTCTCCTTCTGTGGTGCTGATGGCCAGCTGTTGCAGCTTAGTGTTTAGTTGTTCTACGCCGTCGGGATTGGCTGGCAGGGAACCTTCTTCAAAGGCCGGTAGCAAATTATCCCACACCACATTCAGGATTCCCTGTAAATCGTCTGATCCGGAGGTAATGGCCAGAACGGCATCCTGTTCGGGCATGACAATGCAATATTGTCCGAAGGCTCCGTCGCCCCGATAGATGTTGTGGCGGCACTGCCAGAACTGGTAACCATAACCCTGATCCCAGTCGCTCTCGGGG
>SPBY01000052.1 GCA_004525825.1 Bacteroidia bacterium | reverse complement strand
TTTATGCAGCTTGGCGTAATCCTTTAGTAAAATCTCCCTGCCGAAGTAGTGGTCAGATTCCAGCCCCTTTCGGTGTCTGATCAGGGCCTGGAAGGTATCAAAGGAGCCTGAGGCACCGATCAGCGTAAGAGGTCTTTCCTTTTTGACCACCTCCCGCAGGGGAGCCAGTTCCTGCCTGAAATAGTTCTCCAGCGCTCTTACCTCCTCGGAGCTAATAGGATCCGAAAGTTTGTACAGCTCGATAATCCTTGCCATCCCCAGTTCAAAACTCTGTTTCCAGACGATGCCCCGATTATTGCATATGATAAACTCTATGCTGCCCCCCCCGATATCCAGAATCATGGCATTTTCCTCACCGAAGGCTATCGCCTGCCGCACTCCCTTGTAGATGAGTTCAGCTTCCCTATCACCCGGGATGATCCTGGTCCGGAATCCAAAACGCCGGTAAACCTCTTCGGTAAATTCTTCTCCGTTGGTTGCGTTCCGGATGGCCGAGGTGGCGAAGGCTCTGATCTCATCCACCTCATATCCCCGAATGGTTTCCATGTGGTTGTGGATGGCCACAAAGCCGCGCTCAAAAGCGTCGGGGGTAATCCGGTTTACCTGGATCCCACCGCGTCCAAGCTTGACAGGCTGCTTGCTGCTGAGCAGGATCTTGAAACCACGTTCCTGGCGTTCAGCAATCAGGAGATTGAAGGTATTGGTGCCAAAATCGAGGATCGCAGTTATCATAAAAGGTGAAAGTAAAAAGTTGAAAGTAAAAAAATAACATCAAAAAGAGTTAGGAACTATAGCGTAGCCACTTCCAGATTTCCTTGTAACTGGCCTTTTTCCCATACATCAGGATTCCTGTGCGGTATACCTTGCCGGCTATCCAGGTCATGCCCAGGAAGGTCCCTACCAACAGAGATCCTGAGAGAGCTACCTGCCACCATGGTACGCCAAAGGGGATCCGCACCATCATTACCACCGGTGAAGTAAAGGGAATGATGCTGAACCAGAATGACAGTGCATTATCGGGATTGTTGATGGCACTGATCATTACATAGATGCCCAGGATCAGGGGCAGAATGACCGGGAAGATCATCTGTTGGGTATCGGTCTCGTTATCCACCGCCGATCCGATGACGGCAAACATGGCTGCATAAAGCAGGTAACCGAAAATAAAGTAAAAGAGAAAGGCTGCGATCATCACCCCTGCATTGATCGATTTCAGGGAGGTAAAGATTTCCTGGGCCATATCCAGGTCTCCCACCTCCGGGATCTCTTCTAAAGGAGACATGGCTCCCTGATCCCCGTTTCCCTGTTCAAACAGGTCCGAGGCCACCACCTGTTCGGTGGGTGTGCGGTTCAATTCAGGGAAGAATGCCGCTTTCAGGCCGGTGACCAGTAAGGCGGACAGGACCATCCAGATGAGAAACTGGGTCAGCCCTACGAGCCCCACCCCAATGATTTTCCCCATCATTAACTGGAAGGGTTTTACCGAGCTCACAATGACCTCGATGATGCGGCTTACCTTCTCTTCGATGACCCCTCGCATCACCTGCGATCCGAAAAAGAAGATGAAGAAGAAGATCATCATTCCGCTCAGGTATCCGAGGCCCATAACTACACCGGTATTGCTCTCCTGGGTCTTCCCGTCTTTGGTCCACTTGATGTTCCTTACGTTTATGCTGGTTTCCACTTCGGCCAGGATCCGCTCTAAGTCCTTTATTTCATGCTGGGCAAGTTTCAGATGTTCGATCTCACTATCCATAGAGCGTTCCAGGTACTGTGATATCTCCACAGAAGTCTGTTTGGTGGAATAGATCAGTGAGGATTCTGAAGCGAGAATGTTGGCGGGAATAAAAAGTATGCCGTAGTAGCCCGACTCATCAAATCCTTCCCTGAAGGTCTCGATGGGGACCCCTTCCACCACCTGGAATTTCAGGTAATCGGTTCCGGCGATCACGAATTCGGGTCCATCGGCTCGGTATTCAGTGAATAGTTTAGATTCATCGATCACCAACATGATCTTCTCTTCCTTGTCTTCAAGGGTGGCAAAGTACATGGGGATCAGTACATAGGCTGCAAAGATCAGCGGCCCCAGCACAGACATGATGATAAATGATTTCTTCCTGATGCGGGTCAGATACTCCCTTTGGATGATAAGAGAAATTTTGCTCATGGCTCAGGATCCCTTCTTTTGAATGGCGTCGTTCACCACCTGGATGAAAATATCGTTCATGCTGGGCAGAATCTCCTGGAAAGACTTGATTTCGGTAATCTCCACCAGGTTTTTGATAAGTGGTCCCGATCCTTCTCCCTCTTTGAGGCGGATGGTGGCCTGTCTGCCCATGCCATTCTTCTCCAGATTCAGCAACTCAAACCGGCTGTCGAGTCCTCTCGACAGTGCGTCCGGATCGCCCTCGAAAGAAACCAGGTATTTGTCCGCGTGGTAGTTCTCCCTGATTTCCGAAATCTCTCCTTGCAATACCACCTCCGATGCATTGATCAGGGTGATATGGTCGCAGAGTTCCTCCACCGAGGCCATGTTGTGGGTAGAGAAGATTATGGTGGCCCCCTGCTCCTTCATACGCAGAATCTCCTGCTTTATGAGGTTCACGTTGATGGGGTCAAAACCGCTGAAGGGCTCATCAAAAATCAGTAGCTGCGGTTCGTGGAGCACCGTGGTGATGAATTGCACCTTCTGTGCCATGCCCTTGGAGAGCTCCTCCACCTTCTTGTTCCACCAGGCCCCGATCTCAAATTTCTGGAACCAAATCTTCAGTCTTTTTATGGCTTCCTGTTTAGAGAGTCCTTTCAACTGGGCCAGGTAGACCGCCTGTTCACCCACCTTCATTTTCGCGTAAAGTCCCCTCTCTTCCGGAAGATAACCGATCATGGGCCGGTGTTCGGGACCGATGGGCTGACCCTTGAAATGTATGGAGCCCTGGTCGGGAGCCGTAATCTGATTGATGATGCGAAGCAGGGTGGTCTTGCCTGCCCCGTTGGGACCGAGGAGTCCGTAAACGCTGCCTTCGGGGACCTCCATCGACACCTGGTTCAGAGCCCGGTGACCGCTGAAATCCTTGACAACTGAACTGGCACTGATGAGGTTAGCTCCGCTGAGCTCGCTGGCTCGGTTCATTCAAATAAGTTTTTCATCCGGTTGAAAAAACCGTTCTCCGATTTGTCGGGACGAGGGGTAAAGGTATCCGATTGTTCCATTCTTTCAAAGATCTTGCGTTCCTCTTTTTCCAGTGTTTTAGGGATCCAGACATTGATCTGCACCAGCAGGTCGCCCCTTCCGTATCCATTAACTTCCGGTACGCCTTTCCCCCTGAGGCGAAGAATTCTTCCAGGCTGTGTTCCAGCTTCGATTTTGATCTTGGCCTTACCCTCCACGGTAGGAATCTCCACAGTGGTCCCCAGCGTGGCCTGTGGTATGCTCAGGTAGAGCATGAAGAGCAAATCACTTCCATCCCTGGTGAGTTCCGGATGGCTTTCTTCCTGAATGACCACCATCAGGTCGCCGTTGATCCCGCCACGCCGGGCTGCATTCCCCTTGCCACTCATTTTCACCTGCATGCCCTCAGACACACCGGCAGGAATATTGATCTTGATCACCTCATCTTTCTTTATCATGCCCTCACCGTAGCACGATTCGCACTTCTGGCTGATGGTGGTTCCTTCACCGTGACAGGTGGGACAGACGGATGCCGTTTGCATTTGTCCCAGGAAAGTATTGGTCACCCTTGTTACCTGGCCGCTGCCGCGACAGGTGGAGCAGGTATCTTTGGCAGTTCCGTCCTTGGCCCCGGATCCGCTACAGGCGTCACAGGGGACATATTTCTTCACCTTGATCTTCTTCTCGACGCCCTTGGTTACCTCCTGCAGGTTCAGCTTTACCTTGACCCTCAGGTTGGAACCTTTGGTCATCCCACCCCGGGAGCTTCCGCCACCAAATCCACCAAATCCGCCGAATCCGCCAAATCCACCGAAAATATCCCCGAACTGAGAGAAGATATCCTCCATGGTCATTCCACCCTGGAAACCACCCGCACCCCCGTTCTGAAAGGCAGCATGACCGAACTGGTCGTACTTCTGGCGTTTCTGTTCATCCGAAAGGATCTCATAGGCCTCGGCAGCCTCCTTGAATTTCTCTTCTGCCTGCTTGTCGTCCGGGTTCTTGTCCGGATGGTGTTTGATCGCCTGCTTCCGGTAAGCCTTTTTAATCTCCTCCTGGGAAGCATTCTTGGATACCTCCAGTACGTCGTAATAGTCTTTTTTCCCCATCAGTTCTGTATATCCCGGATTTTATTCACCAATGACCACTTTCGAAAACCTCAATACTTTTTCGTTGAGGTAGTATCCTTTTTGTACCACATCCACCACCTTGCCCTTGAGTTTTTTGGAAGGAACGGGGACTTTGGTAATGGCCTCGTGCAGATCGGTATCGAAGGCTTTATTTACCGCTTCAATCTCTTTCACTCCCTGCTGGTTCAGGAATCCCTGAAATTTTCCGGAGATCAGTCTCATTCCCTCCTTGACCGCTTCAATATCTTTGGCCTCTTCGACCGACTGCATGGCGCGGTCAAAATCATCGGCCACAGGAAGCAAGGCTCCCAGCAGACTTTCATTGGCACTTTTCTGGAGATCGATTTTCTCCTTCAGGGTCCTTTTTCTAAAATTGTCAAATTCGGCAGACAGCCGCAGATAACGATCCTGCAATTCTGCCAGTTTTTCTTCCGTGGTGGGTTCCTTAATTTCCTCCTCCTGTTCCTCTTCAGCAGTTTCCTCCACAGTTTCTTCTTCTTCAGAGGCTCCCGGAACCTGATCTTGCTTCAGATTTTCTTCCACTTCGATTTTTTTATTATGCTGGATATCAGCGCTTTCAGACTTTTTTGCCATAACTCTTAACAATATTGCGATTCAATAATTTGTCCCAATTAGGTCAAATATTGCGCCAATGCCCTGGATTTGACAAAATGTCAGTGTGATGCTCAGTTCTCGGTGATGAGGAATAGATAGCCCTTGCCTTTCAGGGTCTGTATGTGGATATTGGGATCGTGTTTGAAGTATTCCCTGATTTTACGCATGTAAACATCCAGGTTGCGGGAGTTAAAAAAGGAGTCGTCGCCCCACACAGACATCAGGAGCTGTTTGCGTTCGATCACCCTGTTCACTGAAGCTGCCAGCTGGGAAAGGATCTCGTTGTCGCGTTGTGAAAGCTGCAGAGTTCCTTCGGGAGAGTGCAATTCGTAGCGTGAGGGGTGGTAGGTGTATAAGCCCAGACGAATCTCCTCCATGGGCGGACCGGACTTTTGTCCTTTGCCGTTGGTCAGGGCAAGCTGGTTTTCAATTCTCACAATTACCTCCTCCATGCTGAAGGGTTTCCGTATGTAATCTGTTCCTCCGGCCTCAAATCCCCTGACCAGATCGGCCGTCTCTGTTTTGGCCGTCAGGAATATGATGGGCAGCTCTGGTTTCAAGGCTTTGATCTGCTGGCATAGTTCGTAGCCATCCACATGGGGCAGCATGATATCCAGGACACATACCTCAGGATCGAAGGTCCCCAAATGTTCGACCACCTTGGCTCCATCGGTTTCCCAGACTAGCTCATACCCCTGCTTTTCCAGGGTCTCCTTCACAATCCTTCCCAGGTAATGCTCATCCTCTATATACAATATCTTCGTTTTCATGCCTCTGTCCCGGGAAATTGAAGGGTAAAACGGCAGCCACCTTCCACCAAGTTGCTAAAGGAGATGGATCCGCCGTGCTGGGCCATTACCTGGAAGGCAAAATTCAAACCCAGTCCGTATCCCTTCACATTGTGTTTGTTTCCTGCCGGAATCCGGAAAAACTTTTCAAATACCTGGTCCTTATATTCCTCAGGAATTCCTGGCCCCTTATCGGTCACCGAAAGGCTTGCACCCGATGGCTTGCAATCAATCTTGATCAGGATTTCAGGATTCTCCCCGGTATATTTCAGGCTGTTGTCGATGAGATTCATGATCATTCCCTCCACATAGACCCGGTCCAACTGCATCCTGCAAGGACCGCCTTCCTCTGAGACAATGACCGTGGCACCTGATTCCCGGATTGGAATATCCAGGGTCCTCACTACATTACGGGCCAGATCGCCTAGATCGCAATCCTCCCTTTCAAGTACCAGGGAAGGGTTGTTCAGCATTTCGTGGTGCAGGACCTTAGCCACCAGTCGTTCCAGCCTCTCCAGTTCGCTGCTTGCCATTTCCAGGTATTCACCAGATAGCTTGGGATCCTTTTTTAAATCATAGGTTCGCAAGGCCTCCAGGGCAATCTTTACTGTAGAAATGGGGGTTTTTAATTCGTGACTGATGTTGCCGATGAAATCATCGCGGAGCCTGTTCAGGGCAAGCTGCTTTTGCAGGCTCCTGTAAGCAAATAACAAAGCAGATCCGGAGAGCACCAGAAGTATCAGGCCAAACAGCATCTGGGGGAGAATAGAACGGATCAGGTATGCACCATATTGCTGCACCTGAATGGCGGGCAAATACCTGTTGGGTCCTCCGCTTAATAGAATCCCGTGCATCTTTGCCAGGTCCTTTCTGCTCAGATCCTCACCGGACCATTCTAAGGCAAATGTCCAGTCCTTTTCTTCGAAGGCATGTTCCAGGTTTAAAACCAGGGAACAGGAATCGAGGTTCATGGCGAAAACATGCAGGCCGGTATCGCTGCGGAAGGCCTCCTGATTCTCGTTGATAAACAGCTTCACGCTTCTCACCATTCTCTCCTCATCTGTAATAGATGTTGTAATATCGATAGACCGTGCAGCTGTATCAGCTAGCTTGAATGTTTCCAGGTGAATGTCATGCACCTGCGCTTCGTCGGGGACCTCCACAAAAAACTGCTTCATCATCACTACGGTGGAAGCGGAATCCGCCGAGGTTTCTGGCACCCTGGTTTCCTGCCTTAGAATTTTAATCATCAGCGAATCATCCAGCGAAGGCATTACCAGGTGCTTCATCAGCATGGAATCCACCAACTGGTCATGCACCAGATTGTACTCAAGCATTAACTGGTTGTGAAGCTGTGATTTTTCCTCCCGGTACTGTCCCATAAGCCAGTACACCACAAATATGGTGAGCAGCAACTGAGAGCTGATCATCAGTGCTGCCATAAAGCGATACCTGGTTCCGGTCGATTTCATGCCCTACAAATATAGGTAGCGATGGGCTTCCATTTCTTTTCATTAACCTTAATTAACCATTATTGGTTCTTCATTAACCATGAATCCCCAAGCGGATTCATACTTTTGAAACAAAAACAACACCATGAGAAAACTATTATTTGCCTTAGGATTCCTGTTCAGCCTGGTCATGATCCATGCCCAACAAGTCAGCAATGGCTTCCTGTTATCTGGTGAGGTGGTATACGAGGAGATCATTAAAATTGATATCCAGCTGGAAGGGGTGGATGAACAAATGGCTGCTCAAATCCCTAAAGAAAGAAAGTCGGAGAAGGTGCTCCGTTTTACAGAAGATGAGGCCATGTTTGAAAATCTCCTGAAAGACGATCCCGAGGAAAACATGCCCACGGAAGGAGCGGGGATAATGATCAAAATGTACCAACCGGATAACAAGACCTACATCGATCTGAAGAACAAAAAAATGATCGAGCAGAAGGAGTTTATGTCTCGTGTCTTCCTGATTGAGTCCGAGCTGGAGCCGGAAAAATGGAAGATGACCGGTAATCAAAGACAAATCCTTGAGTATGCCTGCCAGGAAGCCATTAGCGAGGTGGAAGGGAAGGATGTACATGCCTGGTTTACTCCCCAGATCGCTGTGGCCACCGGACCAGGCTCTTACAGTAGTCTTCCCGGACTGGTACTGGCCGTGGAAATGCACGATGGGGACATGAAATTGGAGGCCACTAGTGTGGAGCTTAAGCCCTTGGATAAAAGTGTGTTGAAGAAGCCCACCAAGGGAAAAAAGGTTACCCGCGATGAATACCAGGCCATTGTGGCCAAGAAGATGAAGGAGATGGGTGTGGAAGGTGAAGGCACAGGTGCGGGAAGCGGTCAC
The DNA here is from genome assembly GCA_004525825.1 of Bacteroidia bacterium. GTDB lineage: Bacteria > Bacteroidota > Bacteroidia > Bacteroidales. The sequence continues at coordinate 3,034 of SPBY01000052.1, read as the reverse complement.
GCTGTAATGATAAGGATTCAGCAATAATTTAAGCATACATTCGGGCTGAATAGATATGTGTAGAAAGAGCTTATTCTTAGGGGTTTTGCTGAGTTTGCTGGTGCTTCAGGCTATGGGCCAGAGCTGGTCCCTCACTGGAAGAATCTATGATGACCAGGCAGAACCACTGCTCTCAGGAACCGTGGTATTGCTGAATCCCTTGGATTCCACCATGGAATTTTTTGGGATCACCAATGCACAGGGGCAATTTGAAATCAGGAACGTCAAAGAAGGCTCTTATCTTCTGCAGGCTTCTTTCATGGGATTCCAAACATTTTACAGCCCACTCAGGATACCAAGGGCCGAAGGATCGGATGTGGGCGATATAGTGATGCAGCCCTTGCCGGTGGACCTGGAAGGAGCGGAAGTAGTGGGGGAGGCAGTTCCCCTGCAGATCCACGGCGATACTATAGTCTATAATGCAGCGGCTTTCAAGACCCGGCCCGATGCCATGGCCGAGGAGTTGTTAAAGAAGCTGCCCGGGGTGGAAGTCGATCGTGCCGGGAACATCAAGGCATTGGGCGAGGATGTAAACACCGTGTATGTAGATGGCAAAGAATTTTTTAGCAGCGATCCTACGGTAGCCACCCGGAACATTCCGGCCGACGCGATCAGTAAAGTGCAGGTCTATGATAAGAAGTCGGACGAATCGGAATTCACCGGCATCGATGACGGAACCCGCAACAAAACGGTAAACCTGGAACTGAAGGAGGATAAGAAAAAGGGGGTATTTGGAGATGTACTGGCCGGGTATGGAAGCGGTCAGACCTATAAGGCCAGCGGAAAGGTCTACCGTTTCACAGATAAATTCCAGATGGCCGGATTGGGAATGATTAACAACGTGAACGAGTACGGGTTTTCCTTTAGCGATTACCTCGATTTCAACGGGGGAATTGCCGCCATGAAAGGAGGTGGCGGATCGGCCAAAATCTCCCTGGGAGGGGACAACGCCTTCCCCATCAATTTTGGTCAGCCCGTCGACGGACTGGCCACTTCCGGGGCCGGGGGACTCAATTTTTCTTATTCCACCGATCAGCACAACCGGACCTACATCAGCTATCTGATCAATGGGAGTGACAAGGATCTGGAGCAAGAGACCCTCACCGAGCGTTATACCGAGGAGGGATCCTTCACCACCAGAGACCAGACAGTGCAAAACAACGGGAACCTGACCCACAACATCAACTTTGGTTTAAGAAGAAGGATCGATTCCACGCACAACTTGATTTTTAGTGGGAATGTAGGTCTGATGTTCAACGACCTGGCCCGGCTTCAGGAGACCGATAACATGATCGGGGAGGAACTGGTCAGCAGTCAGTTCAGCGACAGGGGAGAAGAATCGGACCGGATCAGCGGAAATTTGTCGGGCACCTATTACCGCATGATTGGGAAGAACAAATCGGTGCTGAAGTTCTCGGCCGACGGGAGTTATTCCAAAGGCCTGGATCAGATCCGGATCGACAACCTGACGGACTATGCTTCAGGCAGTGAGCCGGATTTGTATAGGCAGTACCAGGACAACCGGACCGATCAGGGCACTCTCTCCCTGGTGGCTGCCTATACCCAGAAGATAGGGAAGGGTCTCTACCTGGATCCTGTGGTCAGACTGGGGGGTACGCTTGAGCAACTTGACCGTGTGCAGGGACCTTTGGATAATGGCATGGAGCCGGTGGATTCGGTCAGTCCGGCCTTTGGCAAAGACTACCGGTGGATCAGGCCAGGATTCAATTTCCGGTGGAACACCAAAAAATCACAGCTTTCCATAGGGATCATTGGCGAGTTCGGGAGCATGGAAAACAGCCTCAATGGAAGAGCTTACCCGGAGGCGGACCTGCGCTATTTTATTCCCACATTTTCGTGGGACTACTCAGCTTCAGCAGGCAGGAAATTCAACCTCTATTACTCCTCATCGATAAATACCCCCACGGCGAACCAGCTGTTGCCAGTGGTGAATATGCTTAATCCCCTGAACATCTATTATGGGAATCCTTCCCTTCGACCTGAGTACAATCACACGGCCATGATCCACTGGCTGATCTTTGACCAGTTCTCATTTACCTCCTTTATGATGGCCCTGAGCGGAGGGTACACCACCAACAAGATTAACTGGTCCACCATGGTGACGGACGACCTGGTGCAGATTTCTACCCTCACCAATGTGGACTGGGACTACAACTCCCGGCTGAACCTCGATTTTTCTACTCCCATACGTAAGCTGGGCATCAAGATCAATCTGGACGTGGAAGAGAGCTGGAACCGGGGCATGAGTCAGGTCAACGAAGTGACCAACATTTACAATACCCTGAACCATCGCTATTCCTTCAGTGCGGACAATCGCAAAAAGCTTAAGTGGGATGTGGAATCAGGCCTTGGTGTGACCCTGACCAATACCTGGTATGATATTCAGGAGTCGCTCAACAACCGCTACTTTGATCTAAGCTGGTTCGCAGACATCCGTTATACCCCTACCGAGAAATGGCATTTTGAGGTCACCGCCGATGTGACCAGCTATTCGGATCTGGGTGCGGATGATGCCATCCGGGTCCCTCTGCTTCGGGCCGAAGTCAGCTATTTCTTCCTGGCTCACAACCGGGGCGTTCTGACCCTGTCAGGTTTTGACCTGCTCGATAAGAATCAGAATGTGCAGCGCATCAGCGAGCTGAACTACCTGCGCGAAACCCGTTCCAACACGATGGGCCGTTACGTCATGCTCACCTTCAAATACAGGCTGAATAAAGTGGCCAGGGAAGGTGGAGTAAATGTGGATTTCCACAATAGAAGATAATTACTCGTAAGGAATCTGCTCTAAGGCTGTGAAATTTTTACGCCTGTTTTGTCTCATCCTGAGCAGGATGAAAGCCAGGACACAGAGCAGGATAAATGCCCCGATGACCAGCGCCTGCCAGGTGCGGGTTTCGGGTGCCGACAGCAGGATCACTTCGTGTTTGATCAGGTAGCCGGTGAGCACATTGATCAGGCATTCGGGCAGCAGTCC
>SPBY01000221.1 GCA_004525825.1 Bacteroidia bacterium | reverse complement strand
CCTGACTTCCCTTCTTGGTGGCCACATTCATGCTGTACTGGTCGGGGGTCAGAATCTGCTCCAGAATGTTGCCCAGCTGGTATTCGCCCAATACCCCCCTGGTCTTCACATTGGAGAGCACCTTCTTCAGGTCCCCTACCCCGCTCGCCAGGGTCTGCATCTCACCCAGTCCCTTGTGCACCTGCTCCAGCCTTTCACTTACCTGTTTGAAAGATTCACCCAGGCGTTTTTCCAGAGTCGACTGCAGCTTCTCGTCCACGGTCTTCCGCATCTCATTGAGCTGCTTGGAATTGTCCTCCTGGATGCTTTTCAAATGCTTTTCGATGGTGTCCTGCATAGATTTGATACTGAGGGTAAATCTCTCCTCAAAAGCTGCAAGCGATCTGGTGAGTTCCTGCCTGTTGGCCAGTGCGGTCTCCTGGGTTTCCCTGCGGTTTCTTTCGAACTCATCCTTCTGGCTTTTTTCATTTTTATCCAGGGAGGTTTCAAAGCGGAGCATGGAAGTTTCCACTTCCTTCATCTGTGGCCTGATATCCACCGAATCCCCTTTCCTCAGTGCAAGAACAAGGTTCACCAATGCAAGAAGAATCAGGATGCCCAGGAGAATTTCAGTCATGTGGTTCGATTTGGTGCTTTAAAGATAGCACAATCGGAAAAAAGATAACTTTGTTATATGTCGGAAGAGAAGAAAAGGTTTGTTTACAGCCTCGTTTTTCCCGGATTTTTCCTGCTGCTCCTGTGGGGGGTTAAATTCTTCGAAGTTGGCATGGAAATCTCACTGGTGGAAGGGGGTGTGTATCCAAGAAGGTGGTCCGGCCTGCAGGGAATCCTCTTCTCCCCCCTGATCCATGGCGACTGGAAACACCTGATCAACAACTCCATGCCAGTATTCCTGCTGAGCGTGGCTGTCTTCTATTTTTACAGGGACATAGCCTATAAGATCTGGCTCCTTATTTATTTCATAGGGGGGATCCTGCTCTGGAGCGCGGGCAGACAGGCCTATCACATTGGTGCATCGGGACTGATATACGGACTGGCGGCTTTCCTTTTCCTGAGCGGATTGATCAGGAGGGTACGGAGCCTGACTGCCATTTCCCTGCTGGTAGTGTTCTGGTATGGGAGCATGGTGTGGGGATTGCTGCCCTTTGATTTTGAAGTCTCTTTTGAGGCCCATATCACCGGGGCCGTTTCGGGAGTGATTCTGGCGGTGATTTACCGCGATCAGGGACCGGAACCTGAGAAATCTGCCCTGGATGAGGAAGCGGGACTGCCGGAAGAGGATCCACCCGACCACTGATCCTTCAGCAGGGCATAAAGGTGTTCGTCCATCAATTTCCCTCCTTTCATAACCGCTTTTCGGTGGATTGCCTCCGGAGTAAATCCGTTTTTTTCCAGCACCTTCATGGATGCAGTATTGTTTTCATAGATGCAGGCAAACAAGCGAAGCCACTGGGTCTGTTCAAAGGCGAACTTCACCATGGCCCCTACCGCTTCGGTGGTGATCCCTTTGCCCCAATGGGTTTCTGACAACCAGTAACCAATCTCGCTGTTGTACTTGTACACATCTTTCATACCATGCAGGCCGATCCCTCCTGCTGATTCCCCCTGAATCTCAATGGCCAGGATCACGTCTTCCTTGTTATTTCCAACCATCTCGAGCCACCTTTTTGCGTCTCCAAGAGTATAAGGATAAGGGAAACCGTCTCTCAGGTTGGCGGCCACACGTGGATTGTTGGCATGCTTTACCAGGGCTGGAGCATCGGTGGGATCCCAGGGTCTGAGGATAAATGCTTCTCTTTGGATGCGGGGCAGTTGCATGGACTGAAAATACAAAACAGAAGCCATATATGCACATTTATAGTATTTTTACGCGGTTTATCTGAATGAGATGTTGCTGAAACTGTATGAAAAGAACCCGGATCAGAAGGTGGTCCAGAAGGTGGTCGACCTGCTTCGAGTGGGTGGAGTGATCATCTACCCCACCGATACAGTCTATGGAATGGGTTGCGACATCACCAAAGCCAGGGCTGTGGAAAGGGTAGCCCGGATCAAAGGGATCAAACCCGAAAAAGCCCGGTTCCCTTTCATCTGTTCCGATCTCAGCCACCTCTCCGATTTTGCCAGGCACGTGGACAACAATACCTTTAAATTGATGAAATCTTCCCTGCCGGGTCCTTATACCTTCATCCTGAATGCCAGCAATCAGGTTCCCAAATCCATTTCCCAGAATAGAAAGACCGTTGGAATACGGATCCCGGACAACAACATCATTCTTGAAATAGTTCGCCGACTGGGGAATCCCATCCTCACCACTTCCCTGAAAAAGGATGATGAGATCCTGGAGTATCCCACCGATCCGGAACTGATCTATGAAGAGTACCGCGACTTTGTAGATGCCGTGATCGACGGAGGCTATGGAGGAATCGTTCCCTCCACGGTCATCGACTGCAGCGGTGACGAACCCGAAGTTATCCGGGAAGGACTGGGAGAATTGGATTATTAATCCGGGTATTCAGAAAGAAAGTCTGCTAGTTGCTGGTCTCGTGAAGGACAAAATCCTCTTCTTTCAGGCCAGGCCGGTGAGAAACTTGTTGTATCTGGATTTTGGTCTGGGTGTTCTCTTTAAAATCCTTTACCTCGATTTGCATGGGTTGAATTTTACCTTTTACTCCTGGAACCGCCTGATAATCTGAAAGAGAAGTGATGCTGGTATTGTTCCCTTGCTCATCGAAGAAGCGAATTTGCACGATGTGGTAGGTGCTTTCCTCCACCAAAAACTCAGCCTTCATTCCTGCAGGATCAGCATGATCACTAACACGAAAAGTATAGCAGCTTTTTCCATCTACTTCCTGCTTGTGGGCAGCGGCAAAGTCTAAATCATCCAGATCTTGGGAGGCGTAGCTTGAAACAGTAATATTTGAACCTACCCTTTCCATATTTTCAGGAGTGGCCTCCATCTTTCTTACTTTCCCGTTGGCAGGAGTGTAGACTTCTATCACGCCGATTTTTTCAGGAAAATTTGTAATCACCACAGTAACTCCTTTGGCTCGTTCTGGCTTTTGCATCACCATCATCGTTTTCTCTACCTCTCCGAATTTCGCCATGAGAATATCGTAGGCTTTTTCCTTGACCCTACCTTTTTCATCGGTAATCTCGATGTCCATGGAGAGTTCCATCCGATCTGTCATCAGTTGATCCACAGCCCTGGTAAAAGTCCTTTTTGGATCATCCTGCGCAAAAGCTGGCAGGGTACAAGCTATCATATATAGAGAGAGGAAGCTTTTTATCATAGTTTGAGATGTTCTAATGATCCTTTGTCAAGGAACCTGGGTTTGGTCAAAATTACAACGGCTGGAACCAGCACCAGTGCGCTGATCAGACATATGCTAATGGATAACACAATTAAAGCGCTAAAATAGCGCATTGGTGCAAAATTTGAGAGGGAAAGTGCCAAAAATCCAATAATCACAGATACAGCATTGAAGAAAATTCCCCTTCCGGCCGTACAAAGAGTCACATTGGCTGCCTCCTTGTGATCCAATCCCCTGGCCCTTTCAATTTTGAACCTCCAGAGAAAATGAATGGTATAGTCAACTCCAACCCCGACCATGATCGAGGAAAGCAGTGCGGTGGCTATATCCAGGGATATTCCCAGAATACCCATTAAACCAAACAGCACGATAATCGCAATGGACAGCGGCAAACTCGAAAGGATCCCTGCTTTCGGGGAACGAAAAATAAAAGATATGAGCAGAAATATGACCACCATGGCAAAGATCAGTGAATTAATCTGACCACTCACCACCATATCGGCCAGCTCTATTTTTGTAAGCGCACTCCCGGTGATAAAGAGAACATTCGGATCGTCTTTCGTCAGCTCCTTAAGTTTGTTTAACAGGTCTTTTCCTGCACTGTTGCTGCCGTCTTTGAGACTGATCAGGATTCGGGCGTGTTCATAGTCATAATCCAGGAATTGCTCCACGGCCTCTTCATTACCCCCCATGGCAAATATTTCTATGAACTGGTAAGCCTCATCGGCCGTTTCCGGAATTTGATTATAGCCCTCCTCGTCGGGATGATAAAATCCCTTACTCAACTCTTTAATAAGGGTGACCGGAGAATTCACAATTCCCACAGCAGGCTCTTTTCTGATCTCTTCCTCATAGCCCTCCATCCGTCGTAAAATTTCCGGTAAGAGCACATCTCCCTCAAACAGGATGGATATAAACTGTGCCCCTCCAAATTGATTGTTGATTAATTCCGTAGAACGACGCACTTCCGATTTTCCCAGAAAGTAACCCTCAATGTTGGTATCCACCTTGACTAAAAAAACACCCATGGTACCCGACACTGCGATTATGACCGTAATGGCCACAATTAACCTGGGATGATAGCTTATCCACCTGCTAAAGCGGTTGAGCCAGCGATCTGTCCAGGATACCTTTTTTTGCCTGGCAATGACCGAAGCTTTGGGCAATCTGGCATAGGAAAGCATGGCCGGCAGAAACCAGATACTTAGAATCAATGCCACACCAATGCCCACCGCGGTCAATACACCCAGCTGGGCAGCAGGCATCATGCTGTGGGTAAGCAAACCCAGTACACCCCCGATGGTGGTCAGACCCGTGATAACTATAGGGCGTTTCAAATCCACATAGATTTGCTTGCACATCTCTATCACAGACATGGACTCAGAGCTACTTGCCAATTCCTGATAGCGGGCAATCAAATGGATGCCATAGTCATTGGCAATAGCAATGAGCATGATGGGCATCAGTATGGAGATCAAGGATATTTGCCAGCCCAGCAAAGCCATGACGCCAAAAGAGATTACAATGCTCATGGCTACTATTATGAAAGGCATATAGACCCCCTTCCATTCCCGAAAGAAAAAATAGAGCATCCCTACCATCAGCAGGAGGGCCAGGGGAACAAGTACCCTCATATCACTCTTGATATTTCCAGAAATGGAATATAGTATATAAGGCAATCCCCCGATAAGAACCTCTTCATTTCCCGGAAGTTGTTCAATCACAGCCTGTATCTCTTCAATGACTGCATCGGGAGTATCCGTATTCTTTGTCAGCATGATTGAAACCAGGCTGAAATCTTCCGAAAAGAACTGGCTTGCCATTGGGTTGTCTGCAATCCTGCCCTTCAGCGATGTATAATCTAATGCATCCAGATTCTCTTTCTCCAGAAGCGGCTCCATCACCATAAAGCCATCATCGTAAGAGATCTCCTTGGCATCGAAGGGTGAAACACAGCTATAAATGCCATCCAGCTGGCCAAGATCGATGCAGAGTGCCCACAACCTCTCCAAGGTGGCAGGATTTACCACGTCGTCGGCATGAAGCATCACCAGGATCATTTCGGTACTTCCAAAAATGGAATTGAGCTCCTTCAGGTAAGCTTCGTTCTCAAGGTGATCGGGAACATAATCTTCCAGATTTGGATTGATCTCCAAGCGGGGCAACATCAAGCCTGCAAGCACAGTGATGGCGATGGACGCAATTATAATGTAATTGCGGTATTTAATGATACGTTCAGGCATTGTGGGTATTATACTATTCTTTCTCGTTCTCGTTCTCGTTCTCGTTCTCCTTGACTTTCTCCTTCTTCTTGGTTTTAAACAAGCCAATGAATTCTTTAAAAAGCGCCTCAAAGATAGTATAACGCAGCAATTGTATATTACCCTTTATCTTGATTTGATTAACATCTATGTTCTGGCGGGTAAGCTCACCGGCATCTTTTAGTCCCTGCAGGTTCCTGGCCTTTTCGGTTTCAAGATCCAGAACGGTGACAATCAGTCTGGCAAAGAAGTTGCCCAAAAGCGGGGTTTTCGT
>SPBY01000180.1 GCA_004525825.1 Bacteroidia bacterium | reverse complement strand
TCTCAATATCAAGTATGGCATACATCGATCACTCTCCCCCTGCACCTAATGCTATTCTTTCTCTTCCGGTGTATCGTCCTTGGATTTTTTGGCGGCTGGCTTTTTGGCAACAGGCTTCTTGGCTGTGGTGGTTTTAGCAGCGGGCTTTTTGGCAGCCGGTTTCCTGGCGGCAGGTTTTTCCTCTTCAGCAGCTGGTTTGGCTACCTCAACTGAGGGGGCCTTCTTCTCAGCTATCGGCTTGGCTACCTCGACTGCGGGAGCCTCCTTCTCAGCTATAGGCTTGGCTTCCTCGACTACCGCTGCTGCTTCAGCTACGGGCTTAACTTCTTCTGCCACAGGAGATGTATCTTCCAGGACCGGTTCTGGTTTGGGCTTGGGTGAAGCTTTGGTTTTTTCAACTTTTGCTTGCTCTTTCTGAGCAAGCGTCTTTTTTGTGGTGCTTACAAGGTTGAATGAACCTGATCGTTTCCGGGGTCTGAGTACGCCGTAACTTCCACTAAAGAGTTTCCCTCTTCGGGTCTTTTGATCACCTTTTCCCATGGTAGTTTAGTTAGAGTTGGATGGGTGAATATAATAAAAATTGGGCGGCTTCCCAAGCGTGTTATTTTGCGGGTATGAAATGGATAGATACTGAGTTTACGCAATGCCGGGTATCTTTGTCGGTGAATCCTTCTCCCAGAAATACGTGTCCCAGGTGTCCTTCACAGTGGGCACAGATGATCTCTGTTCTTCTTCCATCCGCATCGGTTTTCCTGATAACAGCCCCTTCGATTTCATCATCAAAGCTGGGCCATCCGCAGTGTCCATCGAATTTATCGTCTGAGCGGTAAAGGGGGGAGTTACACTGTTTACAGACATAAACACCTGTCTCTTTGTGATCCACATACTTGCCGGTCCATGGTCTTTCTGTACCCTTTTGGAGGATCACAAACTCTTCAAATTCTGTTAGTTTATTGTAATTCTGCGGGTCCATAATTTTGCTATTTTCTTTGTCCTGTCCAGTTAGTGAGACTGAGCCAAGCAGGATCATACATATGAATACATACTTCATTTGTCCAAGGCTTATTTACAAATTAACACCTGGCGGGGGGAAGGGTTCAATTCCAGTGTCCGGGGATGGGTTCTGAGCAATCGGGACAGGTACCCTTGGTGATCAACATGCTGCTGATTCTGTATCCTGAACGTTCCACCAGCGTTTTCCCGCATCCGGGACAAGTTGTATGAACGGCGCTGCTGCCCGGGACATTTCCTATGTAGATGAATTTCAGGCCCTCAGACAGAGCTGCCTCTTTGGCTGCTTCAAGTGTATTCAGGGGGGTAACAGGCAGTTTTTGCAGCTTGTACTGGGGATGAAACCTGCTGAAGTGCAGGGGCGTGTCACGGAAACCGTTTTCAGCCAGCCATCCGCACATCCTTCGGATCATCTCCGTGTCATCGGTCCAGGAGGGCACCACCAGGTTGGTGATCTCCAGCCAGACTCCATTGTCCTTCAAGGTCTTGAGCGTATCCAGGATCGGTTGAAGTTTCCCGGCATTGAGTTTCAGGTAGATGTTATCGTCCATGGATTTCAGGTCGATATTGGCTGCATCTATAATGCTGCAAAGATTAAGAAGCGGTTCCCTATTGATGTAGCCAGCAGAGACAAGAACGTTTCGGATGCCCGCTTCCCGGGCGGCTTGGCCCGTATGGAACATATACTCATACCAGGTAATGGGTTCCGAATAGGTGTAAGCAATGCTGCTGCATTTGTACTTTTGAGCCTGAGCCACTACCTGGTCCGGGAACAGGTCAAAATTCTTGGTCTCCTCAGGTGAAACCTGGGAAATGGTCCAGTTCTGACAATTAAGGCAGGCCAGATTGCATCCGGCAGTAGCAATGGAAAACGCTTCTGATTCAGGATAGAAGTGATAAAGCGGTTTTTTCTCAATGGGATCCACATGGATGGCACATGGATTTCCATAGGCGATGGTATGAAGTATGCCCTTGTACACCCTTCGGTTCCGGCAGTCGCTCAGTTCGCCCTCTTTCAGGGTACACTCGTTGGGACAGATCTGGCAACGGATTCCCTTGGGAGTCTCCACCTGGTACATGGCCTCGCGGCTCCATTTCCAGGGCTTATCAGGGCTTTCTGCCAGCAGCTGGCCCGGGGAGAGCAGGGTGCAGGCGGTTCCGCACAGGCCGGTTTTCAGGAAGGTTCGCTTATCCATCATCCTTGCTTTTTACATTGCTTAAGAGAATATAAAGGCCGGTGGCCATATTGATCCCGCAGAACAATATAAAGGTATTTATCACACCGATCAAGGGGAGCAGGAATACCACGGGGACAAAGCTACCCAGGGCTGCTCCAGCCAGGTCGGCATGAAACATGTAGCCCATGCTGACTCCTTTTTCCTTCCCCGAAAGAGCCACCGACATGCTATACACAGATCCCACAATCAGTCCTGGTAGCACATTGAGCAAACCCAGTATGATCATACCAGCGAGCCTGTTTGAACTTAACAATCCTCCTCTCAGGAGCAGGACCATTGCCACAGCGAGCAGGGCCATAAAAGCGATAAGTCCGGATAGTTTTGAGAAGCCGGGAGCCCCCCATACGGGCTTCCAGAGCCAGGTTCCCAGGACTATTCCTGCCATAAACAGTGTAATCATGACGGGGGTCACCAGATAGGCAAAGCCAAAGAGGGATTGCATTACCATGATCAATAAAATCTGGAACCCCGCTCCTGTAAATCCGCTTACAAACATGCCCTTATGAAGGGGCCGATAGACAATGAGCAATGCCAGGAAGAGCAAGGTTCCCAGGATTCCGGAGACCAGCATGGTGTGACTGCCGCTGATGGATTCAACACCTTTCAGCCTGCTGAAAAAGAGGCGCGGGCGGAGATCGGAGTTTGTTTCAGGGGACTCCAGAAGTATACGTTCCATCAACTGGTCGGAATCAAAGGTAAGCCGGTTTAGTTCCAGGTAATCGGGATGCACATATTTGGTTTCAACCGGATGTTGTTCCAGAAGGGCAGGGATATCGAGTGAGAGGGGCGAGTCAGAGGCCAGGAAACAGGTGGCATATCCGGGTACCACAGCCACGTGGCGGAATACCTGGCTGAGGGTATGGTAATTGATGCTCAGCAGTTCACTTCCTTCCTTGTTGATGTATGATCCCGAGGTGGAGAGTTGCATGCTGAAAATACCGCCAGGAGCGAGGTGACTGTGTATAAGGGCAAAGAATTCACGGGTATAAAAACGGTTCCAGCCAATGGTAAGGGGGTCGCCGCTTACCGAAATCACTATGTCGTATTTTACGGTATCGTTAAGCATCAGCCACTTTCTTCCATCCATGGGAATGAAACGCAGGTTCTCAGACAATGAATCGCTAAGGTACTTGCTTCCCATGCGGAAGATCCACGGATCGGCTTCACAATAGTCTATGCGATCGGGGGCGTACTTAGAGATCTCTGAAGCGCTCCCTGACAATCCATTGCCCAGCAAAAGAAAGCTGGTGGGGCCGGGGTGCTGCAGGGCGGCATAGTGAATGCGTTCCTCATTGGCTGCCAGGTCGGCCGAGCTGAGCACCGGGTTCCGGTCGAGGTAAGCGGTCACCTGTCCTTCATTTTCAGAAAAAGCAAGGTTGCCATAGGGAGTATCCCTGGTTTCCAATAGCTTTTCTCCCCGGTAGCGCCAACCCTCCACTCCTGTTCTTATCCCCGGTAGCAGGAGCAGGATGTAGCAGGCCGTAGCCGCCAGCAGGAGGAAAGACTTTCTGAAAGATCCCGCAGGATATCTGAAAACCAGCACCAGGGCCAGGCCTGTCATCAAAAAAAGTAAGCTGAGCGACTGTGCATTGTCCAGGAAGAACACCAGCACCAGCCCAAAGAGGAATCCTGCCAGCAGAGATCCCAGCGAATCTAGCCGGTAGTAGCTGCCATCTCCTTTGCCCTGAATGACTGATTTTGAGACGTAGGCAAAGAGGAAGCCGGAGGAAAGTGCCACCGGACCGGTCAACAGGACCATGGTGGTGATGGAAGGGAGCATCTCCGGTTCATAGCCGGGAAGGAAGAGGAAGCGGGTGATCAGGATCAATGCCAGGTAGATGACCAGGGGTACCGTCCCCATGAAGAGAAGCACTCCAAGGAGCTTGCTCAAAGAGATCTTTACCCGGCTGTTCGCACCAGTGCGTGCGCCGGTGGCAGCCAGGACCATCCACAGAGACAGGAATATACCGATGAACAGTTCGTTGCCGTGAAGGGTTTTCACAAACTCTCTCAGCAGGATCAGTTGTGCCATAATGCTCACATACCCCAGGAGCAGAAAGAAGAGCTTTTCCTGCAGGGAACTGAAGGTGAGGTGCGGGGTCCATGGACCGAAGGAGGGAGATCCGGAGGATGGCGCCAGCCTGGTGTAGTATCGCAGATGCCATGTCAGGTGAAAAACGGCCACAAAAGCAAATCCTATGCCCAGGTCCACATGCCACTGCATGACGCTCTCCATCCAGTCCATTTTCAGTTTGTAATTGACTTTCACCACCAGCATAAGACCGAGAGCGGCTGTGGAGATAAAAAAGAACAGCAAAAGAGTGTTCCAGAACTTCCTGTGATAAGACCGTGAGAGGAATTGCAGCCGCACCAGGGCCAGACTGACCAGGTAGGAGAGGATGAGCAGCAGTCCTGTAGAGAACAGATGGTAGGGTCCCAGGTTCATTTTACTTCCTCTTCGCCAAATACAATGGCTTCATACACAAAAAGATCGGCCTCTTTCCAATCTTCATAACCGATACCGGCCTTGTCCCTGGCACAGTGTCCCAGGAACTCCTCTGCGCTCCAGCCGGTCGATTGGGCCACCTGTGGCAGGAAGGTGCCCGATTTGCCCCCTTTGCTCATGTAGATCCCATGCTTTCCGAGCTGGAATTCATCGATGGACCCGATCTTCTGTAAGGGGGTAAGCACCGATACCTCGATGGAGATATATTTAAGTTCGGAAGCCTCCACCGGGGCAAAGCGGCCGTCGTTGAGGGCTGCCGCCAGGGTCATCTCCTGGACCACCATGTAGAGTGGTTTGTCGGGGGTAAAATTCCCAATGCAACCCCTGAGTTTCCCGCCCATGTAAAGGCTCACAAATGCCCCCGCAGGCTGCCGCAGGGAACCGGTGAGCCCGCTATTGCTTACTTCTGCCAGGGTTCCGGAGCGCAGGTAGGTTTCCAGGGTGTTGCGGGAGATCCCCAGCAGGGTATTTTTCTCTTCGGCATCCAGATCATAGGAAAGAGCCTCCGGAGGTTTTTCTTATCCGGCAATGGCCCAGTAACCCACCACCCGTTCTTTGTCCCCGATGGGCGAATCGCCCGAATTGCGATAGAGGATCGGGAAGAATTCAATTTCCTCCTTACGGTCGGCGATGTAAAGCATGGTCATGATGGAGCTCCAGCCACAGCTGGGGGTCGCCAGGTTTTTTACTTTCTCGCCGCTATTTTTTTGCAGGGCGCTGTAAAATACCTGGGGATCCTTGGCAATTATAGCCTCGCCGGTCAGCTTGTCGATGCGTTGAGCATCCTTGTACGAGGGGTAATGTGAGAAATCGGAGCTGATGATGAAGAGGTTCTCGGGAGTGAACCACGGCAGGAGTGCGGCAGCCAGGTCCCTGGCAGCAGAGAGGGATGAGGTCCCCATCACAATGGGTACAATGGCCGGGATTTCTGTAAAGTGGTGCTGGATAAAGGGGATCTGCACCTCAATGCTGTGCTCCCGGTCGTGTGCCCTGGGATTATAGGTAATGTTCTTCCCAGCTTCGATCAGCTGGCTGGCGATCTCGCGGTTTACCCTGACTTCTCCCAGGGGGGTGTTGTAGTTGCCAGCTGCATATACCGATGCCCCGGAGAACTGCTCCCTGTGGGAAGAAGCGATAATGAATATGTTCTTATACTTCGCATCCTTTGGGATGCTTTTATACCCTGAGGCAGCCACCACCCCTGAATACTCATACCCGGCATGGGGAACTATCAAGGTCCGCACCCGTCCTTCCAGCGTGACTGCTTTTGCCTCTGTAAAATATTTATCCAGGTCTTCCTGCAGTTTAAGGGGACTGGCAGGGTAGAAGGTGCCTGAGTAGGCGGGCTGACGGGTGATACCCGATCCGGAGTCCTGGGCTGTTACGGCGATGTGTGAGTATAGTGCCGCAGTGATGCATAGGGCAGTAAGAAATCGATTCATCTTATGAATATTTAAAGAAGTCCCTGTATTCGCGGTAGAATTCCTCCAGTTTCATCATTTTTTTGTACATAAATTCATGGGCGGTGGGCCAGGTACTGCTCTCGTAAATATCAACCCCATTATGCTGCAGGTAAATGCGGCTCACCGATTTCCCGTTCTCACGGAGGTAGTCAAGCTCCCAGATCATGGGTTCTCCCATAGTCTCTTCCAGGATTTTTTTTACCGATTCCAGCTTTTCATACAACTCAATACGCTTGTCCATGTT
>SPBY01000305.1 GCA_004525825.1 Bacteroidia bacterium | reverse complement strand
TAATTCATTCATTTCTTATACTTTTTATGCAAAGTTACTCCATTCTTGGGTATTAGTATTAAAGCTGACAGTACTCCAAATATATGCTAAAACTTCACAGTTTTTGGTATGGGACTTTGAAGTGTCTTATCCTGAAATAGCTTGACACAAAAAGTCAAGACTATGAGAAAAGAAAAAGAAGCTAGATTAACCAGGCTCTGCTCGATAAGTAATAAACTCTATACCTGAGGATATTTCCAATTGTTTTTGTATTCCGGGAAAACATGTTTATCTGCTTCCGGATTGTTGCGGAACTTCTGTTCGTCAGGCAGATATTCGATACTCTGACCACCCAGTTTGTGAGAAATATTGGCAATATTGGCCAACACAGTTGCATAGCAACCTTTATCTATCGGACTGTTAGTTTTGGGATTATTCTCTCTGATACAATTTGCCCAATTGGCCATGTGGTTGTATTGATTTGCATAGGGCCCTTGATTTTTAACCGCTTCAGCCAAAGGTTTGCCGTCTCTTCCCTTGGCAGGAATAAGTTCATATCCTGTACGATTGCAAACCAGGGTTCCTTTACTTCCAATCCATGCAACACCATCGGTTCGGTTATACATCGGACTGGCCGAGTGTTCCCATACAATATGTAAATCTTCAAATTGAAATACTGAAGTCTGAAGCGAGGGCGCCTCAATCATAGTATCCGGATGTTTATACCCAACGGAATAAACAGATTTTGGAAATGTTCTTTTATGCCCCAGTGCAGCAATGCCATCCAGTGCCGAATCGAGGTAATGGACCCAGTCTGTTTGTCTTCCTCCGCCATAATCCCAGTAGTGCCGCCAACTACCCACTCTTTCTTTCGCATAGGCCCGCAATGGGGCCGGCCCCAACCACATATTATAGTCCAGTGTTTCAGGGACCTGTTGTGCTTCTGTGCTGTAAATGACAGGGTCCGTGTCTCCTGTTATCCAGGCATGGACTTTGAACACATCGCCCAATACGCCAGTTTTTAAAATATTGAATGCGTCATTAAAATACTCCAGGCTGATTTGCCACAATCCGGTGGTCACCACATTGTTATACTTCTTTTGCAGATTTACCATCAAATCACAGTCAGCAATGGTTTTTCCTGTGGGTTTCTCCACGTAGATGGCTTTCCCGGCTTTGCTAGCCTCGGCGAAAATGTAAGTATGCCAATGGTCGGGAGTTGAAACTATTACTCCGTCAATATCTTTATTCTCAAGAAGTTTTCGAAAATCTGAATATAACTGGATGTTGCCTGCATTCTCAGGAAACTTGTCTTTCAGCTCGCCTGACCGCTCTTTCAGCCTGACCTGATCAACATCACACATGGCAATGCAGTGAACAGACTTGTCTGCTTCCAACATGTAGCGCATATTTGTTACTCCAAAACCCAGGCCTATTACTGCAATATTGATCCGGGAACCTGGTGCAATTGAACCATAAAGCCTGTTGGGAATTGACTGGTATAATCCAGCTCCCGCAATGGCAACTGCAGATTTTTTAATGAATGATCTTCTGTTTGAATGTTCCATTGTATTTGCTTTTAGTCTTCGTGAAACCCAAATCCGGTGGCTGCCCAGTATATGCCTCCATATATATGATCCAGAAACCAAACATCCTTGAACAAGGCCGCCATATGTCCCATTGAGGTATAAAATGATCTTCCTCCATCATATTCCTGGCACCATGCGATGGGATGAAAATCACCCATCGCAGTGAATCTGTTTTCATCTCCCCATGTCCTGTTGGGATCGTATGTTGATTCATCCAGGGTGATTAATATTTTTTGGTTTTCTGTTAATGCTTCTGTATATGAATACCACTCATCAGTCCAGATCCATTTGTCGGGAAGGTGCATGGTGGAGGGGTGGTTTTTATTCACCACGTTCATCACGGCGGTTTGTTCTTCTGGATGGTCAGTAAACGTGCGTCCGACCAGCTTTCTGAACCATTCTCCCTCTCCTTTGCACGCTGAAGTAGCATGAATGCCAACAAACCCACCCCCATTTCGAATAAATCTTTTGAAGCTTTCAAGCTGCTCTTCAGAAAAATCCCTTGTGGTTGATTGAAGAAAAACCACGACATCATACTCCTCAAGAGCTTCATCATTAAACCTGCTGTTTACGGTAGTCCAGGTGAGTCCAAATGCATGTCTTTGCGCCATTTCCTGGAATTCGAGTATAGCTACCGGTTCAGTAAGATTATGCCAGTGATCCGGGCTGGTGTAAAGAAGGACCTCAAACTGATTTCCACTATGGGGTTGACGAAATCTATTATCCGGTTGAGCGAATACCGAAATCATCCCTGTTACCAGGATGAATGCGGTCTGAATGCATCTAAGCTTTTTCATAATAATTTTGGGTTTCAGTCACACCTGTTTAAGCATTCACTAAGATAATGAATTGAATCTCATTCCAGGCACCATGGAAATAGATCTATAATTGATTTTCTACCCTCAGCTTTCCATATTGCCATGCATCAGCAGGTCGAGCGCTTCATTGAAGGAGCCTGCTGCAATGATCTCTCCTGAGTTCACAAAGAAAATCTCGTCGGCATTTTCGATGGTGTTCAGGCGATGGGCAATGATGACCTTGGTGGTTGAGGACGGAAGGTTCTCCAGGATGGCTTCAAGGTGCTGCTCGGTCACCGTATCGATATTGGCGGTTGCTTCATCGAGGATGAGCAGCTCCGGTTTTCGCAAGATCGCCCGCATGAAAGCGACCAGCTGTTTCTGTCCCAGGCTTATTCCGTCTCCGGTCATTTGGATGGGTGTGTCAAGTCCCATGTCGAAGCGTTCCAGAAGGTCTGCCATGTGGGCATCCTCAAGCGCCTGTTCAAGCTGACCGTCGAGCAGGCCGGCACATTCGGGATTACCGTACAGGATATTATCGCGGATGGTGCCTGAAAAGAGCAGGGGATCCTGGAGGATAAATCCGATCTTCGATGCCCTTTCGCAAGCAGTAAAGGACCTGATATCCCTGCCATCGAGCAGGATGACCCCTTCAGAGGTATCGAAGAGACGGGCAATCAACGAAGCAGTGGTGGTCTTGCCACCTCCCGTAGGACCTACAAAAGCATAGGTCTTACCTCTCTGCAAATCAAAGTTGACCCTGTGCAATACCTCCTTCCCATTTGGGTAAGAGAATGCGACATCAGCGAAATGAATGTAGGATGAACTAAGCTCTCCACCCGGATCGTCCCCCTGGGTGAGATTGTTTTCAAATGAAAGCAGGAAGGAAATCCTGTCCCATGCTGCCATGGCTTGTTGGAAGCTGGCCCACAAAGCAGCCATTTGACGCAGCGGATTATAAAAATTGGTGATATAGGCAAGGAAGCTGATCAGCAAGCCGATGGTAAAATGGCCCTGGATGATCAGCCATATCCCCAGGGCAAGGACAATTAGCTGACCCACATGGGAAGCAAAGGTATAAACCGGCGTCAGGATGGTATTCGCAATACCGGCCTGTATGGACTTTTTATAATTATCATGGTTAGCCTCCTCGAACCGCCTTCGGAAGTAATCCCGCCTGTTGAAGGCAATCACCACCTTGAAGTTAGCCAGGCTCTCCTGGATTTGGGCAGATAAGCCCCCCAGGCTTTTCAGGCTCGCTTCATTTTTCCTTCGGATCCATGGAGAAGAGATTTTCGTAAAAAGCCAAATGATCAGTGCCGGGGAGAGCGCTGCCAATCCAAGTTTCGGATTGATCACAAGGAGAAGGATTCCTGCCCCGGTCATGGAGATCAGGCTGCCTATGAAACGCATTAGCGATTGAGAAAAGAACTGGTTCACCTTGTCGGTGTCGTTGTTGATCCTTGATATGAGGTCTCCTGACTTGTTTTGGTTGAAAAATTCGAGTGGCAGTTCCTGTAGTTTATTGAATACGGAATTCCTCAGGGTGTAAAGCATCCGCTGACCAATGCCGCCCATCAAGCGCATCTGGGCGTAGTTGACTACAAATGCCGCCATATACATGGCCAGGAGGATCCCGGAATAGACCAGCAGGCCATGGTAATCTTTTGCCTGCACATAGTTATCGATGGTATAACCCACCAGGTAGGGTCCCATGAGGCTGAGTCCTGCATTCAGGAAAATGGCTGCAAATGCGATGTTCAGCTTGCGGCGTTCACCACTGATCATGCTAACCATCTTCCGCATGGATGCAAAGAACGGTTGTTTCCTGTCCCCTGTGTCCGATGCCCTGTTCAGATCATAGTTCATAATGTTGCGTGGTTTTTTGTGAACTGTAGATCTGAATGTATTCAGGGGAATGTTCCAGTAAATACTTGTGGGTTCCTGAAGCGATCACCTCTCCTTCCATAAGGAGGATGATCTGGTCAAAATGCCTGACCGGTGCAATTTTCTGTGTAACGGATACAAGGGTCAGGTTGGGGTAATTATTCTCGATATTGCAAAGGATTTTGTTCTCGGTATTACGGTCCACCCGGGAGGTAAAATCGTCGAGAAGCAGGATCTTCGGATCCAGGGCCAGTGCCCTGGCCAGCATGATTCTTTGTTTTTGTCCACCCGAAAGACTGGTTCCTCTTTCCGAGACCACGGTATCAAGTTTCTCCGGAAGGGATTCGATAAAATCAGCCAGTTCGGCCGTTTCGATGGCCTTTTTAAGGGATTGCTCCATTACAGAATCGTTGAAGGCTATATTTTCCCTCAGGCTGATGTTGAACAGGACACTGTCCTGGAATACAAATCCCAACTGTTGGTGGAACACTTCTCTCGAATATTTTTCAATGGAAACCCCGTCGATTTCGATCCTTCCCTCATCAGGAGTGATGAGGTTGGAAAGAAGGTATAACAACTGGCTCTTTCCTGCCGCTGTGGGCCCGATGATGGCCGTTTTGCTTCCTTCAGCAATGGATATAGAGACCTTTTTCAGCACCGGCTTTTCC
>SPBY01000146.1 GCA_004525825.1 Bacteroidia bacterium | reverse complement strand
TCAGGGAAAAGGTGCACAGGGAACCGGCCGCTTCCCCAATGGTCCATTCCACCGGATGAAGCCGGTAACATCCATTGGAGATATGAGTCGTTCCGATGTTCTTGCATCCCGGGATCAGATTCTCCATGCGAACAGGGATCAGAGCTCCCAGGGGGACCTGGAAGGGAACGCTGGCAAGATCGATGTAGTTATCGCCGCCCGTGCTGGGATGCAGGTCCAGGTGATAATATCCTGTTCCCACAGCATCGTGATAAGTCTTGGCTCGCACCTCTTCAGCTGATTTTCCGGTGATCTGCATTCTGTCCTCCAGAGAAATGTCCTCTTCCAGGATGGTATATTCTGCTATGATCCTTCGGGATTCTCTGATATAGGGAAACTTGGCCAGCCCGTCTTCCGTTCCGCTAATATCTTTACGCAAACGCAATCCTTTCCAACCAGCTTTCCCGTCAGGCCGCGGGGCCTCTGTCTGGAGCCAGTAAAGCAGCGAAAGGCTCAATTGTTTGGCCATATAGAGGTTCTGCTTACGTGTTTCGGCAGGAACATCTGTAATATTCCCCAGCAGGAAATCGTTCTGAGGCCAGTTGATCAGGCTGATATCACTCTGGAAGGTTCCCGCGCTGAAATTGTCCCGGTCTATGATCCTGCGGTACAGCCAGAGATTGAGGGGATCCGTATGGGGCGCCTTTTCTGACTTTCCCGGGGGAACAAAAGAGAGGCTTTTGGGAAGCAGGGTCCTTGGATTGGAGTATTCCAATGAGAGTAGTTTTCCGGGCCATGCGGGCGCCAAGGAGGGGATGTAGTCCTTCCAGAATGGATAGGTGGCAGGGGGTTCAATGGTATGGTCCTCTCCCTCCAGGTGCTCCACCGCAAAGCAATGGGTCAGTGCCTG
The DNA here is from genome assembly GCA_004525825.1 of Bacteroidia bacterium. Taxonomy (GTDB): domain Bacteria; phylum Bacteroidota; class Bacteroidia; order Bacteroidales. The sequence goes on along the minus strand of SPBY01000146.1, from coordinate 6,062 downwards.
GATATTGGTGGGATCCTCCTTTTCAGGGGCATGCCTTTCCCCGGTTTGATCCTGCGATTCCGCTCCAATGAAGTACTCGGTGCCGGAAAGCTTCAGCAGATCACCCTCCTCACTGGCATCAATGAAGAATGCTCCATGAAGTACAGTGCTTCTTTTTTCCTCCCCTGTACGACAGATCACAGCGCGGATTTTATCACCGTCCGTATGAACTTCAACCGGTTCCGTGTTGAGCAGAAGCTTCAACTGACCCTGGCTGATTGCCGGGGCAAGCATGGATTCAAGAACGGCCACAGAAACTGCCGGTTCATGGCAAAGCCTGGATACCGCTCCGTTTCCCGGATTCAGGAATTCCACCTTCCGGGCCATTCCTGAAAGTGGATAATTCCTTTGATAATACTCCCGGATCCTACTTCGGTACTCAGCATAACTTGCGGTCCGGCCATGGGTCTCGATCCACTGATGCTCGTCGGGTGGCACTGCCTGCTGACTGACTTGTCCCCCGATCCAGTCTGTGGGTTCTGTCATAATCACCGAAGATCCGTTCCTGCAGGCTGCAAGAGCAGCCGCACAGGCACCCAATCCCCCTCCGATAATGATGATGTCACTCTTCAGTTCTTCTCCCAAGGGTCTTCTGAGGGAAGAGGCCAGGGTAGCATTCCAACCGAAGGAGCTGATGGTTCCGGCACCAAGTATCCCGCACTGTTTGATGAACCTTCTTCGACCCATTATTTATCAATAGCAGTTTATGGATCCAATCGCATAAGCTAAGGATCCTGCTTCATTTTTGATCCCGAAGAGGATCATAATGACGATAGTTTATGACAACAAAATCTCCCTGAGCCTGCTTGCTACGATCCTTTCCTGTCCCGGCTGCATCATCCATGTGGTAATACCTATGGATTCTGCTCCACCCACCGTTTCAATGGAAGGATGGCCTTCTTTGAGCTTTTGCCTTACCTGGTCGGGAGTCCATTCAGTTTTTTCAGGGTTCAGAGATATATTCAGTGAAGGCACATGATTGGCTACCTTTGGAACGTGTATCTCAGGTACTACCCCCTGGATGTCAGCCACTGCATCATGGATGATCTGGATCTGCTTCTCCCACAGGGCCCAGTCTGCCTTATGGTCACAGGCCAGATAGGATTCAACGGTGACCAGCATGCCCAATACCTCTTCCTTATTCACTTTCATCCCTCTTCCTACGGTATTCCCCCTGGGTGGGGCATGAAGCCGGGCTGCATCGATATACTTCTTTTTGCCTAGCAGCAGTCCCGCACTCTGAGGTCCTCTAAGCCCCTTTCCTCCAGAGAAAGCCACCATATCAAAGCCCATACCGGTGTATTTCCAGAGGTTCTCCACCGGAGGTACATCTGCCGCGCAATCATTAAAGGTGGGAATCCCATGCTTCATGGCAATCTCAACAAAGATCTCATCCTGGATTTCCCCCACATAGTTGTTCCCGTTGAAGAACCACATCATGGCGGTCTTCTCATTGATGGCCTTTTCCAGCTCCTTTTGGGTGACCACTTCCACAATTTTGACCCCGCAATTCCGGATGGCATGGGCATAGCCTATGCGGTGGGATTTCTGAAAGATCACTTCGCTTTTCATCCCCGTCAGATCGGGAATCTGTTCCACCTTCTCCTGATCCATTCCCGCGAGTACACCGGCTGTACCCAGAGTAATGGCTGAAGCGGCCCCGGAAGTAATGGTGGCTGCCTCGCAATGCAAAAGCTCGGCTATACGTTGCCCCACCTTGTCCTGAAGCTCGTCCAGGAGAACATATTCGTTGGTGGCATAATTATAGGCTTCAATCACTTCAGGTCGCATAAGTGATCCTGTCATGAAAGTATAGGTTCCGGCTGCGTTGATGAATGTTCTGACACCCAGTTCCTTGAAATAGTCTCTTCGGACGCCGGGGTTTTGAACCGGACTTCCGGCCAGCAGTCCCGTACTGAACAGTCCTCCCACCAGCGGTAAGCTGGCCAAATTTTTAAGTAATGCTCTTCTGGTAACCATCTTAGTCCAGTGCTGCTATACAATCAATTTCCACCAGGGAATTACCTGGTACACCGCCATAGGTAGCCACAGTGGTTCTTACAGGTGGATTTTCCCCGAAGCGGCCCCTGTACACCTTATTCATGGCATTATAATCAGCAAGGTCGGCCAGGTAAACATTCACTTTCAGCACCTTGTCCATGGAGGAGCCATTTTTCACCAGCTCCTTCTCCAGCTCTTTGAGAACGTGATCTGTATGGGCAGTGATGTCTCCCTCAAAGTGGGCTCCTTTGCCTGCTATAAATAGTAAATTTCCATAGGCAACGCCTCCGGAAAATAGCGGGACATCTTGGGATTTGGTGATGTTGGAGGCAATTTTTTTAGGCCTGTCTGCTTTTGGAGTGGCAGCTTTCGCTGACGTTGCTCCCAATCCGACAGCCATGGCTGCCAGTACGCCCTTTAAAGCTTTTCTTCTGGAGTTTGGTTCATTCTTTTTCATAATTCGAGATTTTATAGATTGGTGTGCACTTCAAACTATCTTACTTCCCCCATTCCGGCATGGAGATGCCATTCAGGTCCCATACCACCTTCCCCTCCCTGAGGGTAAGTTCACATTCCAGCTTTTTATCTCCAAGGATCTTCCAACCTTTGGTGTCTGCAAATCCGAAGTCCCCCTCTCTCATCTTCAGCAAAGCCATATCAGCCACAGCACCCATGCTCAGATGCCCCAGTTCTTCTCTCTGAATATAGATAGCAGGCTTCCAGGTGGAGCTCGCAACAGCTTCCTGCAAAGACATGCCCATATTCATAAGCTTGGACATGATATTAAGCATGTCTTTCATGCCGCCATTCATGCTCCCGGTATGCAGATCAGAACTGATGCTGTTGGGCATAAAACCCTGTTCCATGGCAGGCAGGGCCTGTTCAAATACAAAGCTTCCTCCTCCGTGTCCCAGATCAAAGATAATCCCCCTGGCCTGAGCCTCCATAAGGTAAGGCTTCACGATACCGTTCTCATCCACTATGGGGATCCTTCCCCGAACATGAGCATAGCAGTGGGTGAAAATATCACCCGGTCTCAGTTTTTCGAGCAGAAGGGTTTCGAGCGACAATTCGGGGATATTGCCTCCAAAATCTATCATAACAGGCATGTTTACCTGTTCTCCTGCTTCCACGGTGCGGTCCAGGGGATCCCATTCAGGTCCGCTGTAATGCGCCAGCTTGATTCCCACGATCACATCAGCATTCTGTCTGGCCACGATGGCAGTTAATTTGGGATCCATATCCCCAAGATTTTGCTCAATCGCACCTCCTTTCATTCCATGACCCACGATGTTGAGAAAGGCCAGCACCCGGGTATCTGAATGATCAATGGTCTGTTCCCTGAAGGTCTTGAAGTTCTTCCATCCTGCACTTCCTGCATCCACAATGGTGGTTACTCCGGACCGGAAGGTGAAACCGTCCGGCGGAAGACTGGTGTAGCTGTTGCTTATGTATTCATCGGGCCGGGTGCCCCAGAATACATGTGCATGCATATCAATCAGTCCCGGAACCAAATACAGGCCGGTGGCATCGATGACTTTCTTTGCTTTTTCGCCGGGAATATGGGCAGACACTTCCGCTACTTTCCCATCAAGGACTGCCACATCCATGGCTTGGTCCAGTTTATTTTTAGGATCGATCAGGTGCCCGTTCTTAATTACCAGGTCGTATTCCTGGGCTCCGATAGTGTGACAGGTAGCCACGACCGCAAAAGTGCACAGGACTTTCATAAGGGATGTTGCCATATCAGCTTATATTATCATTGATTGTTCCCGAGTGCAGTACATCGTCTGCCTTTACAAACCAGGTATAGATCCCGTTTTCCACCTGACGCTGGTTGTCGTCCGTGTGATCCCACTGGAGCTCGGCTATATCGGATACGGTGTTTGATGAAAGGAAAGACTTGATGACATTTCCTTCCATATCCTCAATGTGGGATTCAATGTTGTGTTTTCTTCCCGATGGGTCAAGAAACATTTGTACCTGGTATTGTTTATTCACTTTTCTGATGTCGCCTATCCTGGATTGGCATTTATCCAATTGAGGGATATCCACGGGTGCAGATAAGTCTGAAAGCTCAATGGATTCGTGATCGTCCAGGGACATGCTTCCCAGTCCATGTCTTTCAGATGCGACCCTCAGATAGGAAGCGTTGGGGTGATCGTCGGGAGTCCATCCGTCTCCTGTGGGGATCAAGGTCATACTATTGGCTTCGCGTGCCTGGTTGATCAGCCCCAGCTGGTAGGAATCCAGGGCCACCGGATCTTTGCTGACCGCTATGGTATTCGCATGAAATATATTTCCCGACAGGGGGCCGCCGTGATAGACGCCTGCAAGTGCATCCAGGAAATTAAGAATAAAAGGGGCCTGCTGGTTAATGTTCTTATAAAAGACAGGAGCACACAAGCGGGTACCCGCAAAAGGGCTATCCTTATCGGTCCAGGACGAACCGTGAGTGCCGACCGGATTATCCGTGCAGCCGTAGTTGTTTTTCATAGCTCCCGTGATCCCTGCCTCCCTGTGGTCTTTGGCAATGATATAATTGATCAGGAAATCGTGCTGGTACACACCGGAGAAAATACGCTGAGGGGCCCGGTACTTTTTTGGATAGTCCGGAGCAGCAATAAAACCCGGCGCATCTTCCGGAAGTTCCAATGGACCTGAAGAGCTGATCCAGTGGATCCTGCTGGCACCAGGCCTGGAATCTTTGTAAAGGCCGGCTCTGTCTGGAAATACCGGCCGGTATCCCTGAACGACCGGAAAATTCCTGCGGGTACCCCCGGAGTATATTCTTTCGAACAAGGTGATATTCTCCGGAGGAAATGCTCCGTCCAGCATTTGAGTAAGACCGGTGACAATGGCGTTCGTGATCGCAGATTTGGGTGCAAAGGGACATACTTGTGTCGTCCAGTCATTTTCCATGTCCATATTTCCTTCGCCATAGGAAAAATTAAGTTTGATCCCGATTTTTGTATCAGCGTTGGGATGACCGGCTGGAAAGAGTGATTCCCATGCTTTCCCCACACTTGGCTGCCCGGTTAATTTCGTAACTGCCGTGTCCACCATGCTGGCTATGCGCATGCTCTGAATGTCCCAGGATACTACTTTATCTACTCTGATCCCGTAAGAATTGATCACCCGCCCAGGCCTGAATTCCATGCTGGTGGCAAGTTGGTCCCGGACACTGACAAGGGGTGAAGCATAAAGGTCTTCATATATTCTGCCACTTTTACCACAACCGTAGTAGATAAGTGGCGCTGCCAAAAGTGAGCTTACTCCATACTGTATGAATTTCCGTCGTTTCATATAGCAATACGTTTAGCTGATCAAGCAAATAGTTGTTGGAGTCCTTGAAAAATACTAAAAAAAATGCACTTTATGAAGATATGTGCTATTTTCACTCAAATTACTGTACCACAAACACTGGGATCCCATGAAGATATATTTTTCCCCGGCATTTTTCATTCTGCTCCTGCATCTCTTATCAAGCCATGTATCCGCACAGCAAGAGCCTTACATCCAATACCTGGATCACCCCTGGGTGGATTCGGTGCTCTCCATCCTCTCAAGGGAGGAGAAGATCGCCCAGTCAGTCTGGGTCCTTGTAGGTCCGGATGATGGGCTCATTGAGAACATGGAAGTAGCCCGGTCCATTAAGGATCTTGGCCTCGGGGGACTGATTTTTACAACAAGTCCCAATGAGCAGATGCAGGAACTGGCAAACTACTGCAGGTCTTATAGCACAATACCCTTGGCCATTGCCACAGAGGGTAGGTGGGAAGGCCAATACCCTAACATGATCTCTCTGGCTGCCATTGCCAGTGATTCGGTACGTTATCTGGCTGGATCGAACCTGGCGGCAGGAATCCGTAAGAAAGGAGTGGATTTGATCATTGCAGAGAGTATGGATGATGCTCTTGCGGCTGGCCTTTCCGACAACTTTATCCAGGTCCTGGATCCGAAGTGGGTCCATTCGGCCAGGATTTGTGAGATCGACAAATATATGGATTTGCCAACTTCGG
>SPBY01000073.1 GCA_004525825.1 Bacteroidia bacterium | reverse complement strand
GTTGGTTCGTCAACCCAGCCGCTGGTGGTTATCGACGGGGTGGTCGGCGGATCGCTCGACAACGTGGATCCCAACGACATTGAATCCATGGACGTTCTGAAGGACGGTTCTGCTGCTGCCATTTATGGTACCAGGGGTTCTACAGGGGTCATCCTGGTCACCACCAAGCAAGGAAGAAGGGGAACGGCTCAAGTCGATTACAACGGCCTGGTCACCTCCACCTCCGTGGCCAAGTATCCCAATATTCTGACTGCCGATCAGTGGAGATCACTCTCGGGAGAGCTCGGACTGGGAACCGACTACGGAGCCAATACCGATTGGTTCAAGGAGACCACCCAGACGGCCATTGAACAGAGCCACAACCTGGCGCTGTCTGGTGGTACTGACAAGACCAAATACCGTGCTTCCTTTAATTACAGAGACGGCGACGGGGTGATCCTGAACACTGGATACACTCGTTACAACGGAAGACTGAACCTGAGTCAGAAGGCAATCAACGATCGACTGACTGTGGACCTGAATATCGGGGCCACCCAGAATCAGTCTCAGTATGGTTTCGACGATGCTTTCCGTTATGCCTCCATCTACAATCCTACCGCTCCCGTGAGAAGCAGTGATCCGGCTTATGAGCAATATGACGGATACTTCCAGCAGATTTTGTACGACTATTATAACCCGGTACAGATCCTGGAACAGAACATCAACAATGGAAAAGACTCCAGGATCAATGTGGCCCTGAAAGGTGCCTTTGAAATTATCGATGGACTGACTGTGGATGCTTTCTATTCATTCCAGAACCAGAGCTTCCAGAGAGGACGTTACTATGACAAAAACTCATACTGGGTCGGAATGAACCGCAACGGTCTGGCAGCAAGGCAATACAATGAGAACTCCTTCCAGCTCTTCGAATCTACAGCTCGCTACACTGGCGATGTGGGTACAACAAACTTTACTGTACTGGGTGGATACTCCTACCAGAAATTCAACTATGAAGGATTCCAAGCCGAAGGTGGAGATTTCATCACCGATGCATTTACTTATAACAACCTGGGCGCATCTAAAGACTTCAACGAAGGAATTGGCGATGTGAGCAGCTACAGGAACAACAACACTCTAATTGCCTTTTTCGGCCGTGTGAATGTGAATGTAGGCGACTCCTGGTTCGTTATGGCCAGTGCCCGTTACGAAGGTTCATCCAAGTTTGGTGAAGGTAACAAGTGGGGTCTCTTCCCTGCCGTAGGTGCAGGTGTGGACCTGGCCAATGTCCTGGATATATCTGCCATGGACAACCTGAAGCTGATGGTCAGCTACGGGGTCACCGGTATGCAGCCCAATGATCCTTACACCTCCCTGCTCCGTTTAGGACCTTCAGGAAACTTCTATTACAACGGTGATTTTATTCCCGGCTATGCTCCGGTGAGTAATGCCAACATGGACCTGGGATGGGAAAAGAAGGGTGAGTTTGATATCGGTATTGACTTCTCAATGCTGGATGGTAAACTTTACGGTGCCTTCGACTACTACACCAGGACCACCACCGACCTGATATTCTCCTATCCGGTACCTGTGCCCCCTAACCTTTACGACAGGGCCACACTGAACCTGGGTGAGATGCAGAGTAGCGGTCTTGAACTGGCCCTGAGCTGGAACGCCGTCAATTCAGGCGATTTCTCCTACAGCCTTTCTGTAACACCCACCTACTATCTGTCAAACAAACTGGTTTCCCTTTCAGGGGAGTACAATGGTACCGAACTGGAATATGGTGTACGTGACCTGGGCGCCATGGGAGCACCTGGTCAGAGCGGGGTACCCCTGGTACGTGCAGAAGAAGGAGCCCCTGTCGGCCAACTCTGGGCCCACACCTTTGAAGAGATCGATGCTGACGGAAACCTGATTTTGCGTGATACCAACGAAGACGGTACTGTGGATGAATTGGACCGCTCGGTGGTTGGAAACGGACTTCCTGATTTTGAATTTGGATGGGGCAACGTATTCAATTTCAAAAGCTTTGACCTGAATATTTTCTTCCGCGGTGTGTTAGGTCACGATCTGAACAACACTTTCCGTGCCTTCTACGAAGTGCCCAGAATGATTGGTTCCTACAACCTGCCAGCCACATCACTTGATATGAAGAACGCGAATGGTACTTACCTGAACAACTCCTCAGGGGTACTCTCCAGTCATCACATTGAGAATGCCTCCTATTTCGTTCTTGACAACCTGAGCCTGGGTTACAACTTTGATTTGTCGGGCTCAAATGCTTTCAGAAGCATCAGGGTATTTTTGGCAGGCAATAACCTATTCTACATCACCAACTACAAAGGGGTTGATCCAAGTGTGAGGTACGGAGATGCAAATGATAACAATAACCCACTGATTCCTGGTATCGACAGAAGGAATACCTGGCTCCGTACCAGATCCGTCTCACTGGGTGTAAACATCGGTTTGTAATCCTCTAAAAGCAGATGATATGAAAACAACAGATAGATATACAATGAGAAAATCGCTTTTTCTGATTAAATCTCTCGTGGTCGTGATGATCATGGCCTCTTTCAATCAGTCATGTACCAATCTTGATGAAGAGTTGTTCGACTCAGTAACTCCCGAAAACTTCTTCAACACCGAGGAGGAGATCCTCGCAGCTCTTGGGGCTGCCTATACGCAATTTGGAAATTACGGTTCGGGAGATCCCTTCAGCTTACAGTGTGTCTCTACCGACGAAATGGTGGTACCCACACGTGGGCAGGACTGGGACGATGGTGGCGAGTGGAGAAGGTTATCCCTCCACTCCTATACTCCAGAGGACGGATATTTTAACGGAGGCTGGAATTTTGGATTTAATGGAGTGAACACGGCCAACCGCCTGATTTATCAGTTTCAGTTACTGGTGGATGAAGGTTCCATGGACCCTACATTAGCAGCTGCATTTATCGCAGAGCTCAGGGCTGTACGCGGATTCTTTTACTGGCAACTGATCGATATGTTTGGAAATGTGCCACTGGTGACCGATTTCGAGAACACCGTAGCCACGCCTCCAACCGTATCCAGAGCGGAAGTATTTGACTGGGTGGTAACTGACCTGGAAGATGCTGTTCCTCTGTTGCCGAAAGAGGTGGACGGAACCACTTACGGCCGCATGAATTTTTATGCAGGTAAGGCCCTGCTGGCCAAGTTGTATCTGAATGCCGAAGTGTATACGGGTACTGCCATGTGGGCTCAGGCTGAAGCTGCCTGTAATGAAGTCATAGGTGGACCATACAACCTGGAAAGCAACTACTTTGCCAATTTCGATGCTGGCAATACAGGTACCGCTGAGATGATCTTTGCAATTCCTTACGATCAGGTATACTATGGTAGCTTTAATATGTCCGTACGTACCCTTCACTATGGAAGCCAGGCGACTTTCAACCTGACTCAACAACCCTGGAACGGATTCTGTACCCTTGAGGAGTTCTACAACTCGTATGAGGACATTGACCTTCGTAAAGGAGATGTGGGTACAGAGACAGTTCCCCAGCAAAGACGGGGAAATTTCATTGCTGGTTTCCAGCATAAGGCCAGCGGAGGCCTAGTGACCGACGACGGATGGGAAGCACCCAACCCCGCTCGTCAGCCTGCCCCACTGCTGGGTGACCCGGATCAAGCCCCTCTGAACTTTGGTAACATGGGTTCGGGACAGCCGCAACTCAATGAGCTCGGACCACAGGCCTACCGCCAGTCCGGCGTTAGGATCGGAAAATGGGAAATTGCTTTAGGAAGTGACCCCGGAGCCATGGACAACGACTATGCGGTGTTCCGTTTAGCAGATATTCTGCTGATGAAAGCAGAAGCGCTCTGGAGACAGAATCCAGGTGATGCTAACATCCTTCCCCTGGTAAATCAGGTAAGGAGCCGTGCAGGTGTTTTGGATTTAGGAAGTGTGGACGGACCCATTAGCTTTGATTTGGCTGGTGGTTCAGTGGCCGGTGGAGAATTGTTCAACGAGATTGGACGTGAGATGTTTGCCGAGAACCACAGGCGCCAGACCCTGATCCGTTGGGGATTGTATACAAGGAACGCCGATTGGTTGCCTCCGACCTACAATACCCAGGATGTGCTGGAGGATGGTGCGCATACCACACTTTTCCCTGTTCACAGAGAGAAGATTGATGCCAACCCGAATCTGGTTCAGAATCCAGAATACTAGAAGTAGTATTAGAATATATAATTACAGAAGAGGCTGCCTACAAAAGGCAGCCTTTTCTTTTTACATATATTTGATGGCATGTTTGGAGGGAGGAAAATAGGTATTCATGGGAGCATCCTGCTCATTGTGGGTTTAATGATGTGGGGATGTGGAAAGGACGATTCCGCAGGCTCAGCCCCCACCCTGTTTTCCCTCATGGATCCGGAGCTGACAGGGGTGGATTTCACCAATCAAGTAACATATACCGAAGAATACAACACCTACACTTATAGGAACTACTACAACGGTGCAGGGGTGGGCCTGGGAGATTTTAACCGGGACGGTCTGACCGATATCTATTTCTGCGGCAACATTGTCGACAACCGTCTTTACCTGAACCTTGGCAATTTCCGCTTCGAAGATATTAGCGAACAGGCCGGGGTGGCCTGCCCTGATGTCTGGTCTACAGGAGTGAGCATCGCCGATGTAAATGGCGACGGTTGGCCAGACATCTATGTATGCAAATCGGGCGATCCACAGGCCCCTAACCGCAACAACGAACTTTTTATTAATAACGGGGATCTCACCTTTACCGAAAGAGCTTCGGAATACGGCATAGCCGACTTGGGACTCTCCACACATGCCACTTTTTTTGACTATGACCGGGACGGGGACCTGGACTTTTACCTGCTGAACAATTCCTTCCAGTCGGTGACCGAATTTGACCTGGTTGAGGGACAGCGACTGGTACGCGACACCCTGGGTGGAAATAAGCTTTACCGAAACGATGGAGATATATTCACCGATGTTAGCAAGCAGGCAGGCATTTATGGGAGTAAGATAGGGTTCGGACTGGGAGTAAGTGTGGCGGACCTGAACCGGGACGGCTGGATGGACCTATATGTCTCCAACGATTTCTTTGAACGCGATTACTGTTACCTGAACCAGGGGGACGGGACATTTACTGAGGTCCTGGATCAGCAGTTTACAGAGACCAGCCTGGGAGCCATGGGCGCGGACATCGCCGATATCAACAACGATGCCTTCCCCGACATCTTTGTGACTGAAATGACGGCCCAGGGAAATTCCCGTCTGAAAACAAAAGTCATCTTTGAATCCTGGGAAGCATATAGTAACAAGGTGGAGAAAGGATACCACCACCAGTTTGCGCGCAATGTACTTCAACTCAATAAGCGTAATGGCACATTCAGCGAAATTGGCAGGTTCAGTGGCGTGGATGCCACGGACTGGAGCTGGGGTGCACTGATCATGGATCTTGACAATGACGGCTGGAAGGATCTGTTTGTGGCCAACGGGATATATAAAGACCTGCTCGATCTGGATTATCTTGATCTTTACTCCAATCCGGCAGTTATGCGCTCCATGATTAAAAGCGAAGAGAATGCTATCCTCAAGCTCATCAATAAAATCCCTTCAGTTCCGGTACCCAACTACGCCTTTCACAACAATGGAGATCTAACTTTTACCAACCTTGCGGATTCATGGGGAATGGGAATCCCTTCCTTCTCCAACGGCGCAGCCTACGGAGACCTGGACAATGATGGTGACCTGGACCTGGTGGTGAACAATGTGAACATGCCCTCATTTCTCTACCAAAACCATTCAGAGGAGAGAGAGGATGCCAATTTTATAAGCCTTTCACTTAAAGGAAAAGGACAGAACACTGGAGCCATTGGGGCAGTGGTCCATGTTTACTCCGGGGAACAGGTGAGATACCAGGAGAACATACCCATGCGGGGATTTAAGTCCTGCGTGGATCAGCGCCTCCATTTTGGACTGGGGACCATCACCCTGATCGATTCTTTAAAAGTTTGTTGGCCAGATGGAAATTGCACCGTCTTGAATTCAGTGGAAGTCAACCAGTTCCTGGATCTGGATCAGAAGGATGCACGTCCCTGTTCCACAGCCCGGAAGGTGCCACCCCTATACACCTTCATAGAGACTAATCCTCCTGAAGGCCTTAGATATAAACATGAGGAGAATGACTTTAACGATTTCCGAAGGGAATCTCTTATCTTCCGGATGCTCTCCACGGAGGGACCCCGGATGGTCGTGGGAGATGTGAATGGTGATGCTCGGGATGACCTTTACATTTGCGGAGCCAGGGGGAGTGCCGGCGCTCTATACATCCAGGATGGTCAGGGACACTTTACATCCTCCAACCTGGCCCTGTTTGAAGAAGTCAAGGTCTCCGAAGAAACCGATTGTGCCTTCTTCGATGCAGATGGTGATGGCGACCTGGACTTATATGTGACTCACGGGGGAAACGAATTTCCTTCCAGTTCATCTGCCCTGGCCGACCGGCTCTATTTCAATGACGGTAGAGGGTTATATTCCCGATCCGAACAATTGCTTCCTGTGGGTAGGTATGTAAGCAGTGCCTGTGTAAGCCCGGCTGACTTTGACGGGGATGGTGACATCGATCTTTTTGTGGGTACTCGCCTTCGTCCTTTCTTGTATGGGGTGCCTGTGGACGGATACCTTCTTGAAAATGACGGGAAGGGCCATTTCCGGGATTGTTCTGACACCCGGGCCCCACAACTGAAAGAGTTGGGAATGATTACTGACATGACCTGGGCCGATCTGGACCGCGATGGTGACTCAGATATGGTAGTGGTGGGTGACTGGATGCCGGTAAAGTTCTTTATCAACGAAGAGGGAGTTTTTAGAGACCGCTCTGAAGAATATGGTCTCGCCGGAACCGAAGGATGGTGGAAGACGGTGCTGGCCAGGGATCTGGATGGAGACGGATATGCCGACCTGGTCCTGGGTAACCATGGTTTGAACTCACGACTCAGGGCATCGGCCGACAAACCCCTTACCATGTATATTAACGATTTTGACCTCAACGGGAGTGTGGAACAGATCCTATGTGCCTTCAACGGCGATACCTCCTACCCCATGGTGATGAAGAACGACCTGGTGAACCAGATACCCGCCCTGGACAGGAAATATCCCAGCCATGCCAGTTACAGCCATCAGACAATTCACGATATGTTCTCAGCATAGATCCTGGAAAGGTCGGTAGTGCTCCAGGCCGTCATCCTGGAGAGCTGCATCATTATGAACAAGGGAACAGGACACGTGATCCTGGAACCCCTGCCGGCAGAGGCTCAGTTTTCACCCGTCTATGCACTGGCAGCGGAAGACTTTAACCACGATGGTTCTCCCGACCTTCTGGTGGGAGGAAACCTGAGCAGGGCCAAACCCGAAACGGGAATCTACTGCGCCAGTTACGGGGTGTTTATGGAAGCTGAAGGCATGGGAAGCCTGAAGGCAGTTCCTGCCGATAGTTCAGGATTCTCGGTCAAGGGTGAGATCCGTGATATTGAAATACTAAGAGTTGCAGGAAAGAAAGTAGTAGCTATTGCAAGAAACAACGATATTTTACACTTTTACACTTTCTGAAAACAGTTATGAAGAACAGGACGATATGGATGGCGACGGTCGTGGTGGCCGTAATGCTAATAGGGGGATGCTCGCCCGGGTCGAGATACGAAAAGCAATTGAAAAAGGAGTTGGCCAGCGGGCTCAGGTACGATTCCCTTTTCATGGGAATCCATTTTGGGATGAGCGATAAGGATTTCTATACCCTCTGTTGGGAGCTAAACCGTGAAGGGATAATAAGGCAGAGCAATAGCAACACTTCAGTGGAATACCATCCCGGAGAGAAATTGAAGCATCCGGCCACTGTGGAATTCTACCCGAAATTCCTTAATGAGAAGATCGTGGAAATGCCGGTAAAGTTCTATTACGACGGCTGGGCCCCATGGAACAAGGAACTCTCTTCAGGAAAATTGGTGGAAGATATCCGAGCCTGGTACGAGGATGAATATGGCAAAGGCTTTATTACCGTGATTCACCCGGCAAGGGGAAAGGCATTTACCAAAATCGATGGCAACCGACGGATTACCATTTACCAGGAGGATGACCTCTATGCCTGGGCCATTTTTACCGATATGAGTGCAGAAAGTGAGGAGCAAGCTAATGAAAAGCAAGCTGAATAAATCCTTTACCCTCCTTAGTATTCTGGCCCTGATTCTATTGGCTGCCTGTGGTCAGAAAGAGACAAAACCGGCAGCGGATACCTTGTTTACACTGATGCCTGAATCCTATACGGGGGCTGCGTTTGAGAATCACCTGGATTACGATGAGCAGCTGAAAAAGAAGTTCAACATCTACACCTATCGGAACTTCTACAACGGGGGCGGCGTGGCCCTGGGCGATGTAAACCAGGACGGCTTGATGGACATATTCCTGACCTCCAACATGGAAGCCAATGTGCTCTATCTCAACAAGGGGAACTTTCAATTTGAGGATATTTCCGAACAGGCGGGGATCGGCGGACAGGGCGACTGGTCCACCGGGGCCAGCCTGGCCGATGTGAACGGGGATGGATGGACCGACATCTATGTCTGTAACTCGGGCAACCTGGAAGGGGGCAAGCGGCACAACGAACTTTTCATCAACAATGGCGACCTAAGTTTTACCGAATCTGCAGCCCAGTACGGGATCAACGATGGGGCATACTCCACCCACGGGGCTTTCTTTGATTACGATCAGGACGGTGACCTGGACCTTTACCTGCTGAACAATTCCTTCAAGGCCATAGGCAGCTTCGACCATTCGGAAAACCAGCGGGTGATCAGGGACTCCATCGGGGGGGACAAATTGTTTCGCAATGACAACATGCATTTTACCGATGTAACTGAGGAGGCAGGCATTTATGCCAGCGTGATCGGATTCGGCCTTGGGGTCACCGTGGGTGACATTGACCAGGATGGCTGGATGGACATATATGTATCCAACGACTTTTTCGAACGGGACTACATCTACCTGAACAATCACGACGGCACCTTCAGAGAGAACCTTACCGACATGATGCGCAGCATTTCAGCTGCCTCCATGGGGGCCGATATGGCCGATATCAACAACGATCACTACCCGGAAATCTTTGTCACCGATATGATTCCGGAGGATGATGCAAGGCTGAAGACCAAAACCACCTTTGATAGCTGGGACAGCTACCTTAATAATTATAACCACGGGTACCACCATCAGTTCACAAGGAACATGCTGCACCTCAACAATGCGGACGGAACCTTCAGCGAGATCGGCCGTCTTACCGGAGTGTATGCTACTGACTGGTCGTGGGGGGCCCTGATCATGGACCTGGACAACGACGGACTGAAAGACATTTTTGTGGCCAATGGGATTTACCAGGACCTGACAGACCAGGACTACATTCAGTACTTCTCCAACCGCGACATGGTCATGTCCATTGTTTCGGGGAACAACGTAGATTACAAAACCCTGATTGACGCCATTCCTTCGGTGAAGATTCCCAGCTATGCTTTTAAAAATCTGGGGGGATTGCGCTTCGAGAACCTGGCTGAATCCTGGGGACTGGCCGATCCAAGTCACTCCAACGGTTCAGCTTACGGGGACCTGGACAACGATGGGGACCTGGATCTGGTGGTGAACAATGTGAACATGCCCATGTTCCTTTATCGGAACGAAACCACAGAGAAAATACCCGACAATCACTTCCTGAAGGTCATTCTCAAGGGTTTGCCCGGGAATACAGATGCCATTGGGGCCCAAGTAACGGTCAGGCACCAGGGTCATTCCTATTACCTGGAGCAGATGCCCATGCGGGGTTTCAAATCGACGGTCGATCCGCGTCCCAACCTGGGACTGGGGAATCTGGCCATGGTGGATACCCTGGAGGTTCGCTGGCCCGATGGGAAGGTCACCATTATGCAGGATGTTCCCACCGACCAGATCCTCACCCTCTACCAGAAGGATGGAATTGCCCCGGGCACACCCATGCCCGG
>SPBY01000377.1 GCA_004525825.1 Bacteroidia bacterium | reverse complement strand
TAACTGGCAATTTGATGATCTGAGCCTGATGGAGTACAATGCAGAGGAACAGGCTTACATGAAAAGTCTGCTGCTGAAACAGGGCGTTTACAACTACCGCTACCTGTTCCTGCCGGCTTACACGGAAGAGTTTGTGATGGATGAAATTGAAGGGAGTCACGACGAGACCAGCAACGAATACCTGATCCTTTTCTACTACCGTCCGCCCGGCACCCGCTACGACCGTTTGCTGGGTCACCAGGTTGTACACAGCCAATAAAGGGAAAAGGGGAACCGAGGCTACGCCTTGGTTCTACTATTTTCATAGGCCGATAGACTCCGAAATTTCTTTCATGGCATCCACCGAAATCTGTATAAACTCATCCAGGGGGATCCCGATCTTCTCACACTCCAGGATGTGATCGCGGTTCACACTGGCTGCAAAGGCCTTTTCCGTCATCCGCTTGCGGACCGATTTATACTTGACGCTGGCAATCTTTTTATCGGGATACACCAGGGTGGTGGCATAGATCAAGCCGGTGATGGTCTCCCCGGCTGCCAGGGCATGCTGGAAGGTGGTGGACCTGGGAATGCCGGTGGCTTCGTCATTGTGCATGCGGATGGCATCGATCATCTCGCTGTCCAGGGAAAAGTCAGCCATCAGTTCTTCCGCTTTCAGTGCATGTACTTTGGGATCTGCATTGGTAAACTCCACATCGATATCATGCAGCAGTCCGGTTAATCCCCAGCGATCCGGATCCTCCCCCAACCTTTTTGCCAGGGCCCGCATCACTGCTTCGGAAGCGAGACAATGGATAATGGTTTTCTCATGTCTGACATGCTCCTGAAGCCTGGCAAAAGCCTGATCCCTGTCGATTCCCATGGCTACCTGCTGATAATTATACGATGTATATAGGATTGCTCTTTGGAGAAAGCATGAATGAAGAATGCACCCGAATGCTGATCCGACAGGTCAATTTCAATCACCCGCTCCCCTGGTTCCGGAATCCACTCCCGGACTATGGAACCCACTACCGAAAACACCTGGATCTTATCCAGGGTCAAGGTCCCAACATCGAGATAGAACTTACCCGGTGAAGGATTGGGATAAAGCACCATGGGGCTCTTCGTTCTACTGTCAGACAGGCCATCGGGCGCGTTAATGGTCAGCGCAAAGTTGGTGCTTACACCAGAACCGTCCCGGGCCGAAGCCGTTACAAGGACCGCGCCTTCAGTCCCTGCCGTGAGGAGTCCATTCTGTGTGATTGTAGCAGAGCCTGTGCCCTGGCCCACACTCCATGCAATAGTAAGGGTGGTGGCATTCGCAGGTAAAATCGAAGCAAAAAACTGGAGGGTGTTCCCCTCGTCAACATTTCTCACACCCCCGGCCGAAGAAATGGAAATACTCGAAACAAGGATGGCCGAGGAAGTGATGGTAATGGCAAGAGAGTGGCTTATATTCGATCCATCCGATGCTGTGGCCATCACAGCCACGGTCCCGCTAGTCATGGCTAATAGCAATCCCTCTGCAGAGATGGTAGCCGATCCCGTACCGTTGACCACGCTCCAAACCACTGCCGGATTGGTGGCATCTTGCGGCAATACAGTAGCCGCACACTGTAAGCTTGCACCCCCTTCAATTTCAGTGATTCCTCCTGCCGTGGATACCGTAATGCTGGTCACCGGCACCGGAGGGACGGTAACCGTCAGTTCCAGGGTATCTCCCATTCCTGAAATATCCTGAGCAAGAGCCAGCACCTCCACCATTCCGGGCAATCCGCCTGTCAGCAATCCTTCAGAAGTGATAGTAGCCGATCCGGTCCCATTGATTACGCTCCAGGTCACTGCCGGATTGGTGGCATTCACAGGCAGGACCGTGGCTGTAAACTGCAAATCCTCTCCTGATATTACTTCGCTTGCTCCACCCGGTGAGACGATTTCCACATCACTGACTAAAATCACCGTACCAGTGATGGTCACCTGCAAGGTATCCGCCACCCCTGTTCCATCACCGGCCGTAGCTATCACATCCACCATCCCTGGAGTCAGGGCCATAAGCAATCCATCCTCGCTAATGCTCGATGTTCCGGTGGTGTTAAAAACACTCCACGATAGTTCAGCGTTTGTGGCAGTATCAGGCAATACCGTAGCCAAACACTGCAGGCTGCTTCCCATATCGACCTCGATGATCCCACCAACAGTCGTTACGGTGATGCTGCTTACAGGCACAAGAGGTTCAGCAATAGTCAGGTCCATGGTATCGGCTACTCCCGATCCATCATGCGCCAGGGCCACCACCTCCACCATTCCCGGGAGTCCGCCTTTCAGCAGGCCTGTAGAAGAAATGCTTGCTGTTCCAGTACCATTGATTACGCTCCAGATCACGGTTTTATCGGTGGCCAACTTTGGGGTAACTGTGGCGCTAAACTGCCATTCGCTACCTGTCATCACCCTGGTGCTGTCTTCATAGGAAGAAACCTGGATCTCTCTTACCGGGATGTTTCCGTCCCAGCCGGCCATCCTCGCCAGCATCCACCACATGGCCTTGGCCATGCGGACGGTACCCACTTCTCCGATATGATCCCCGTCCTCGGTATGTGGTATCAGATTCCAGGAGGAGTTGTAATCCATCATATTATTGGGATGGATCTGGGCATGGGGACGCAGGCTGTCCCCATCGTGCCATACAACAATATTCTGTTCCCCGCTGTTGCTCCAGCAAAGAATATCAGCATAATCGAAAAGAATGCGCGATGTATCTTCTGCAACATAATCCCTGATATAGTCATGCTTGATCTCCCGCTGGAATCCATTCTCAGTTCCTGCATGGTAGTAATAATCCACCGGACCCGTGGTGAATATCCACCGGGTGGGATAAGAATTCTCCTCACAATGAAGGATCCAGGACTCCACAGCCTCCAGGTAGGTATCCATGCTCACCCTGTTTCCCGTAAGAGCCTCATCACCCTCGTCCAGTCCCCACCGCATGTTGCCGTCAGGACCTTCCACCGACCTGCCTGCCCACCGGACCGAGTAAACCGGGTCCTCGATCCCCCCGGGATCATTGTCGTGGGTCATGTCGTAACACCATCCGAAACCCATTACATGAAAAGGATTTCCGGTGCTGTTCTGCTGGGTGATATCTCCCTTAAGTTCTTCGACCCTGGACTCATTGAAAAACAAATACTCCCCCCCTTCACGGTGCATGCCCATTCTCAGGTACTGATCTGTTGCCGGAGGAGGGGAACCCAAGTAGATCTGTACCTGGAAGGTAGGATCCAACTGTTCCAGTAAATTTTGCCCGTTGCGGTAAGCCTCTGAGTGAGATTCTCCGGGTATGGAGACCAGCATTTTCTTCACAGAATCAATATATACCTCGGGGATTTCAGCATAATGATCCACAATGCTGTGATCCGCCACAATCTGTGCATTTACTATCGCAAACACATACATCAATGCTGTTGTAACAAGAATCTTCCGCATGGTCCTAAGGTAAAATAATCACTTTTCTGCTTTCTCTGTGATGGTCTTTTGATACCGTTACCACATAGGAACCCGCTGAGAGAGAGGAAATATTAATCACTGTAATGTTCCCCTGGATACTTGTGTTTTCAATCAATCTCCCGTGCAGGTCAAACAAGCTCAGATCCCCCTGATCGAAAACACTGGAAGTGCCTACTCTCAATTGGTTGGGCTCTACAATGAGGGAAATATCAGAATGCAGGAAATCTTTATCGTCAAGTGGTTCCACAGAGATGGTGCCAGGATCCCATCCGGCCATCCTGGCCAGCAACCACCACAGGGCCTTGGCCAGCCGGACCGTGCCCACCTCTCCAATATGATCCCCATCCTCTTCATGTGGAACCGGATTCCACGAACCGTCATAATCCATCATATTATCGGGATGGATGTGGGCATGCGAACGTATGGTCCCCTCATCGTTCCAGTCGGTCATGTTCTGTTCCCCGCTGTTGTTCCAGCATAAGATATCCGCATAATCAAACAGTATCCTTGAGGGATCCTGCGACACGTAGTCCCTGATATAGTCATGTTTAATCTCACGCTGAAATCCATTCTCAGAACCTGCCTGATCATCCCTGTCCACCGGACCCGTGGTAAATATCCATTTAGTGGGGTAAGAATTGTCCTCACAGAACTGAATATAGGAATCCACAGCATCCAGGTAAGTAT
>SPBY01000566.1 GCA_004525825.1 Bacteroidia bacterium | reverse complement strand
TCAGACAGCTTCCTAGTATGGAAGGGATCATCAATTTTATAAACTTTTTCATTTTATGTTCCTCCATTTAAATTGTTCTTAATTGATCTCGTTTCTATCCCTCAAAGTGAATCCCAGGATGACCTTTATCATCTTCCAGTCAATAGCCTGGCACGATACGAGGTGGTATTGATATCCATGCTTCAATTTGATTTCCGAAACTCCGATCAAGGTGAGCTCTTCTTCAAATTCCTTTCCTTTGTTCCGCCCCATGTGATGTGTCCTGATGGGTTTGCTATAGGAGGATAAGAGCGGAGCCTCAAGGAATAAGCTATTGCCTTTCAGGAAGCCCCTGATATCCTTGTCGACCATCTGATCGGTTTCCATGATAAGGATCAATTGCCCCTTCTTTTGATCCCAGATGAAATTGGTATTTCCTATCCCCAGGGCATTCCCTGATCCTAAAAATTGATGACTCAACTGTTCAGAGGACGGTTCATATTTTAAATGACTTTTATACATGACGTTTTGATTTAAGTAAATAATGACTGATTCACTGAGGAGCCCATAGCTGGAGGGGGCTTATCCATCTGGATCAGAATACTTACCAATATGCCTGCTACTCGCTTCATAACTTGCCTATGAATTCTTCATACAAATAGACGCACATAAGCAAAATTTTGGTATCCAGATTGTGTTAAGAATTCTTAATGCATCTGTTAAAGAATCTTAAAATCACATGGAATGGGGTGGATTTTTATTCCAGCGCTATTCATTATCTTGTGAGAAAGAAACAGTCTATGAAAATTATATCCTGGAACGTAAATGGAATACGTGCGGTAGCCAAGAAGGACTTTTTTAAGGATCTTGAAAAGATGTCGCCCGAGATCCTGTGCCTGCAGGAAACAAAAGCTCAGGAAGACCAGGTGGCGGAGGTGCTGGCCCACATCGACCATTACGAGGTTTATTCGAACTCTGCCGTTAAGAAGGGATATTCGGGAACAGCCATTCTGTCCAAAACTAAGCCGCTGAGTGTACACAGAGATATGGGTATTGCTGAACACGATAACGAGGGACGGGTACTTTGCCTGGAATACGAATCCTTTTTTCTGGTGAACGTGTATGTGCCCAATTCGGGGAATGATCTGCTCAGGTTGGGGTACCGGCAGAGCTGGGACCTTGACTTTTTCACTTATCTGAAGTCGCTGGAAAAAGAGAAACCCGTGCTGGTGTGCGGGGATTTTAATGTGGCCCACAAAGACATTGATCTGGCCCGCCCAAAACCCAATTACAACAAATCGGCAGGCTACATGCAGGAAGAGATTGACGGGATGGACCGATTTACCCAGGGTGGTTTTGTGGATATCTTCCGCCATTTTCATCCGGAGAAGAAGGATGCCTATTCCTGGTGGAGTTACAGAGCCGGAGCCCGGGAAAAGAACGTGGGCTGGAGAATCGATTATTTCCTGGTCAGTGCGGCTTTCCTTCCTTCCGTTTCCAATGCCTCCATACTGAATGAAGTGATGGGTTCCGACCATTGTCCCATTGGGGTGGACCTGGTATTTAACGCTAAATAATATGAAAGCCAAAACAAATACAGATCGCAGGGATTTTCTCAAAAAGGCAGCCCTGCTGACAGGGGCTGTAAGTGTGGCCGGCAATTCTGCTTTCGCTTGCTCAAATGGTATAACTGCCAAAAATCCCCTCCCCAAATGGAAAGGATTCAACCTGCTTGACTTCTTCTCACCGAATCCCCTTCGATCCCGCCGGGGATCCACCGAGGAAGATTTCCAATGGATGTCGGACTGGGGCTTTGATTTTGTCCGAATTCCCATGGCTTATCCCTCCTACCTGGACTTTGACCGAAGCAGAGACATCTTACCGGAAGAAGTATACAGTCTCAATGAAGAAGCCCTTGAGCAGGTCGACCAGCTGGTTTACCTGGCTCATAAATACAAACTGCATGTAAGCCTGAACCTGCACCGTGCCCCGGGTTACTGCATCAATGCCGGATTTCGGGAACCTTATAATCTCTGGAAGGACAAAGAAGCCCAGGAGGCCTTCTACTGGCACTGGAGTATGTGGGCCAATCGTTATAAAAGCATCTCCCGCGACAAGATCAGCTTCGACTTGCTGAACGAACCGGCCATGATCGAGGACATGAACAATCAACATTCCAGCAAGACATACATTCCCGGAGATATCTACGCCAAGGTGGCCATCCAGGCGGCCGAGACCATTTGGAAACAGAATCCCGATCATCTTGTGATCGCAGACGGTAACCAGGTAGGGACGAAAGTCATTCCCGAGATTGCACACCTGCCCATAGGTCAAAGTTGCCGGGGATATTATCCCGGGATTATATCGCACTACAAAGCGCCATGGGCCATGAAGGACATTGACAACCTGCCGCCCCTGAAGTATCCCGGACAGGTAGGCGATCAGTATTTGAGCCGGGACATGCTGGAAGAATTTTACGAACCCTGGATCAAGCTTGCCCAATCCGGAACAGGGGTTCATTGCGGTGAATGTGGCTCTTACAATAAGACCCCTCATGAGATCTTTCTGGCCTGGTTTGGAGATGTGGTGGATATCCTGAGCTCAAACGATATAGGGTTTGCCCTATGGAATTTCAGGGGAGACTTTGGTATTTTGGATTCGGGTCGTGAAGATGTGGATTACGAGGAGTGGCATGGACACAAACTGGATCGCAAACTGTTGGATTTAATCCGGAAGGCCTGATCAGTCTATAGGCTTGCCCGAATTCCCATTTCAAGGCCCCTGATCTCGGCCAGGTTCTTTAATCTACCATCGATCGTATTTTTGTACCATTTCGACAAAACAATGAATGTTCTCGGATGAAACATT
>SPBY01000509.1 GCA_004525825.1 Bacteroidia bacterium | reverse complement strand
TCAACCAGGAGAGAGCCAAACAATTTCATTTATTCTGGATAAGAGAAATCTTGCTTCTTTCGACACATCCACTACCACATGGATTGCAGAGCCAGGTATGTATGCTGTTAAAATCGGAGCATCTTCCACCGATTATATACTTTCCGCATCCTTTAACCTTGAAAATGAATTATTAGTCAAAAAGGAGACCAAAGCGCTTGCCCCGACAGAATTAATAAATGAACTCAAACCTGTTGAAAAGCTAAACAAGTAAACATCCAGTTGACACCCTCCCACTTTTCAAGAGCTTGAGGAGCTTTCCAACGAAATTCACCCACGGGAGGTGCAGCAAAGGGAATCCCCTTGAAAACCGTCAGACCGTCCTCCACGGTACCCTGGATCCATCCACCCTCCACTTTTACCTGCCCGGACGGAGGGGGGAACAGGCAGTGGCCGCCAGCAGAAGAATCGCAACAAAATAACAGGTTAATTTCTTCATCATAAGACTATTATTCCCTTACGAAGATCCTGGGCGCAAAGTCCTTGAGCGCCCTCCGCCAGGTAAGCCATTCATGTGCGGTGCCCTCCGATACGTGGGAAACGACGTTGTCAATTCCATGGTCCCTCAGGGCTTTCACCCACTGCTCAGGACTGCGCTCTTCCGTACCGGTGCTGATAAACAGCAGGTTCATTTGCTGCTTGAATGCTTCGGCATCCTTGAACATGCCATTGAAAGCGGTTTCAATTCCGTCGTCCCCACGGATAAAAAATCCGCTGAACGTACCCATCCATGCAAATTTGTCCATGTGAGTGGAAACCGTCAGGCAGGTCTGGAATCCTCCCCTCGACAATCCGGCCATGGCCCTGTGCTCCCGGTCGGTATAGGTGCGGAAGGTAAGATCAATGAAGGGAACCAGGTCATTGGCATAGATTTCCGTCACATTCCCCGTTGCTTCGCGCACATCGGAATTGGTGTTGATATCGCCGCTGGGCATGACCACGATCATGGGTAGGGCTTTGCCCGATGCGATCAATCCGTCCATGATATTGGCCATATGTCCCTGCCTGGACCATCCGTTTTCATTTTCACCCCATCCGTGCACCAGGTAAAGCACAGGGTATTTTTTTCCGGGATTCTTTTCATATTCGGCAGGCACATATACATTGATATGCCGTTCTAATCCATTGATGTCCGACCAATAGTATATGGACCGGACCTGTCCGTGGGGAATGTCCTTGTTGAACCTGTAATAATCCCCTTCCGGTCCCTCGGGAATTTCGATCCCCGACATTTCCCAGTTGCTTCCGAAAAAGGTAAGCGTGTTCTTATCCGTGACACGGACCCCGTCAATGACGATGGCATAATAGTGGAAGCCGACCACCTGGGGGTCACACATTCCGGTCCAGACACCGGCGGTGTCCTCTGTCATGTCGTATTTTTTGCCTGCAATGTCGACCTGCACATGCTGGGCGGTAGGGGCCACCACCTTGAAGATGGCTTCACGGGTCTCCTGGTTAACCGCTGGATAGTTTGCCAGGAAAATATTCGTGGAAGCGGGTTTGAAACCTTCCGGAGGCGGCTCGAACTGTGGACCTTGTCTGGGTTGGGCAGATAAGTTAAGGGTGATCAGAATGGCAAGTGCGCTTAGAATAGAAGTTTTCATATACACTAATAATTTACGGGTTTTCAGGCCGCTTTTTTCGTGGAGCTTTTCATATTTCTTTCTCAAGGATCAGGACAAACATGATCCAGGGCAGGCACACCGATTGTTCCGAAAAGACAAAGCATGGTGAATGGGCTTATATTTCAAATTTAAGCAACAATATGGCGTAGGATGGGACCTCGATCCTGTGCTTTTTCATCGTGAAGGCTGATTCAACGATGGTGACTTCAGGATCCTTCCCGGGTTCATTATAAGCTTCAGGGTTGTCATGTTGTATGGTCCACGCACCGGCCTCCTTCGGAAGGCTGATCCCCGGGACATCCAGCTCAAAGACTGTAGCCTGATCACCGGAATTCACCATGGATACGGTGAGTACAGTCTTGTCGCCGGAAACGGCGGCGGCGACATCCAGCCCGGGAATGGCGTGGTCCACCCTGACAGGGACCGATTCGAAGTGTTTGCGGTAAAGGATCAGCGGCAGGGCAGTGGTGGCAAATCCTGCGCTGGTGGTAGTGGTTTTAATACAGCCGATGACGTTCACTGTCTGGGCATAGTTTGCCATAAAGAAGAGATCTGAATTCCTGAAATACTCATGCAAACCTTTTGCGATACCCAACGCATCCTTATGATGGTACCGTACTCCCAGTTCACCATAGAGGTAATCCCCATACCAGTAATTCCATTCATCCATGGCGATCCGGATATTCTTTTCCTCCAGGCCTGCGATGTCAGAGCGGTACTTTCGATGGGCATCTGCCACCCTTTTTATGGAATTGGCGATCTGATCGATATGTGCACTGACGGAATCCAGTTCACGGCAATAAATATGTTCACTGATCAGGTTCATTTTATCGGCCGATTCGGAAAGCATCGTCTCGCTCCATTCTCCCACCGCGCCCACGCCGATGAGCTGTGCGTCCGGATCCACTTTCCACATGGCTTCTGCAATGCTGTTGTGTTTGCTTACATATTCGCTCAGCGGCATATGACCCAACTGCCAGGATCCGAACATCTCATTTCCCACTGCCCACCAAAGCACACCGTAAGGTTCGGGGTGCCCGTTGACTGCCCGGACTTGACCCCATTCCGAATCAGCAGGGCCATTCACGTATTCGACTTCCTGTACGACTTCCTCCAGGGTGCCAAGGCCGGTATTCACGGCAATAAAGGCTTCTGCATCAAGCATTCCCATCAGTTCCATGTATTCATGGATGCCCACATCATTGGCTTCCACGCCCTTCCAGGCCGGATTCTTTCTTGGGGGCCTCTTATCGCGGTCCCCAACGCCATCGCGCCAGTTGTACCCGCTCACAAAATTCCCCCCGGGCCAGCGGTAAACAGGGCTTTCCAGCTCTTTCATCAAGGCGACCACATCCTTTCTCCAACCCTTGATATTATCAGCTGGCATGAGGGACAGGGTCCCGATGGTAAAACCGCCTTCCCCCTCGCTGAAGATTTCAAGCACCGTGCTGTCCGAAGAAAACGGAGATTCGAATTCGAATGCGAAAGTCTGAAATTCCG
>SPBY01000336.1 GCA_004525825.1 Bacteroidia bacterium | reverse complement strand
CGGGTCTCATAGCCCGTATTGGAATCATGCTCATCGATCTGAATAATCAGGTAGGGTTTGCCGTAGAGGTCCATCAACTGCTTGAAATATTCAATGATGAAAGAATCGGGGGCGCATTTAAAGGCAGTGATCAGCACGGGATATTGATTCTGGGTCCGGCCCACCAGTTCAGCGGCCCTCAGAATGTTGGAGGCAAAATGCCATGGGGTTTTTTCCAGGAGCTGGTTGAAGGCTTCATCGTGTTCCGGATCGATGGGTAGCATGTCCTGGAACCAGGTCTGGATTCCCATCCCTGTGAAAATATCCGGGATCCCCTTGTTCAGGGTATCAGAAAGAACCACGTAGGGCCTTCCCAGCAGCACTACGGAAACATAAGCAGCGCTGTCATTTTTTTGATGGTAGAGCTCCTTCAGTTTGGTTTTCAATCTGGCCGTATTGTATTCCGCTTTTTTGAGGGCGCTCAGCACATTCAGCAGGGTCAGTTCCCCGAATCCCATTTGTTTCAGACTCTTCAAGAGAATTTTCGCATTTTGGGCGGAGTCTTTGTTGAAGTTTACCATGGGACTGATCAACTTATCCTTCACATGGGGTCCTTCCAGGTAGGCCAGGGAAGCACTGTACTGAGTATAATAGCAGAAATTCAGTTCCTTGTCTTTGGGTTTGACCCTGGATTCAAGGTAGACAGGCATGAACACATAGTTGCATTTCTCTGCGAGGTAAGCCACGTGTCCATACATGGAATCGACAGGGGCACAGAATTCGGCTCCTGCAATCTTTTTGCCCGCCTTCAGGGGGTCCTTGAATCCCTCACTGGATTGGAGGGGAATCCCCAATCTGTTAAAAAACGCAGTCCAGAAGGGAAGGTCTTCCAGAAGGTGAAGGGTAGCCGGGATTCCCACCGAGGGTTGAGCTTTGCCCCGGGGAATTCTGCGGGCCATTTGACGCTCCAGTTTTCTTCGTTCTTTGATCAACTCGAAGCCGATCTTCTCTTTGCTCACAAACTTTTGGGTTTCATAGTCCCTGCCGCACAGAAAGCCATAGGCCTGTTTGTGTCCGTTGATGCTGGCCACGCTGATGGTGCAGTGGTTCAGACATAGATCGCAGGTCTCGGTCTGAACGGGAATACTGCGCTTATACAAATCCAGTCCCCTGAAGCGGCTGGGTCCGCTGTGTTCCTCCTTCAGGAGCAATGCCGTTCCAAGAGCACCGGTAAGATGACAGAGCGGGGAAACATAGATCGCTTTCCCTAAGCGCTGTTCAAAGGCTGCCACCAGGGCCCTGTTTTTTGCGGTGGCACCCTGGAAGCAGATGTGCTGTCCAATGTGTGCTTCACTGGCCACTTTCTTCAGGTAGTTTTCCCTCACTGAATGAATCACGGTGGCCAGTACCTCTTCTACCGAGTAACCCTGGCTAAGAAGCTGGTTGATGTCACGCTCCATAAACACAGTGCAGCGGTCACTGGCCAGCGGGGCCGGTTTATGCATGGCCATGCGCTCGTAATCTTTCAGAGCCACTCCCAGTTTGCCAGCGAGCTCCTCGATAAAACTTCCGGTCCCTGCCGCGCAAACAGTATTCATGTGTGAAAAGGTGACCATCCCCTTCTTCATCTGGGTGAACTTGGCATCCTGACCTCCGATCTCAATGATGGTATCCGTGCGCGGATTGAGTTCATAGGCGGCCCGGGCATGTGCCGTGATCTCATCGAAATCCTGGTCGGCCCGCACAATTCCTCCGATGTATTTCCGGCCCGAACCGGTGGTGCCACAGGCTAGAATGTCAAAATCGACGTAGCTCCTTGCGGCCAGATCGTCTATGGCTTCGAAAAGGGCCTGGACCGCCTTTAGGGGCTGACCTGAAGTATAGGTGTAAAACCCGGCATAGGCTTCTCTGTTGGCATTTAGCAAAACGGCCTTGGTGCTGGTCGATCCCACATCGATTCCCAGGTAAAACTCGGGCAATCCGGGGTCGGACATCCCGAAACGATCGACCTGGATGTGTGCTGTATGATCGCTTCTTTGCGGATGGTAGATATATTGTTCCTCGATGGTGATTTCCTGCGATATTGCCGAGGGATCACCAAGGGCTTCATAAAAATAATCCAGGCTTCCCTGGCGGATAATGATCTCATCCAGGTCAGGAGCTGGGAGCTCTTTACCCCCGGCTATTTCTTTCAGCAAGAGCTGAGCCGCCCCGATGGCCGGAAGGTGCTCAGATTGGGGATGGACCTTGATTTTCTTACCTATGATGCGCTGCAGGTGCCGGACCACCGATTGGTTTTTGGATACACCTCCCGACATGTAGATGGGAGATTCAGGGATGGTTTTGTTGAACAGGGTATCGGCTATGTTGTCGGCCAGGCCTTTGCAAAGGCTGTCGCAGATGGCCTCCAGTCCATAGCCCTTCTGCTGGGCATGGATGAGGTCCGTTTTAGCAAATACAGAACACCTGGCTGCAATGTCGGGTATGGGGGAGCTGTTTTGCAGGGCCATGTCCGACAGGTGAGCGGTATCGTTCAGCTTGAGTCTGACCGCCTGCTGGTCCAGGAAACTACCGGTTCCCGCGGCACAGGAAGAACTGTGACTTGTCTGGAGGTAGTTACCATCCTGGTCAAGCTCTGCCAGATAAAAGCGTTCGGCTCCGACATGGAGGATGGACCGGGCATTTAAATTCAGGTATTTTGCGGCCTCCATCAGGGAAACCTGCTGATCGTAACTGCATACCTGCTTTGTGAATTGCGTTTTGCCCGAAGGGCTTGCCAGACCTATGATGTCCTTCTGATTGTAAGCTTTTAACAATTGATCCAGTGCACCACGAATGTTGCCCTGGTGGAGCTGGTAGGAATTGTCCATCAACTTTCCTTCCAGATCCATGACTACCACAGAGATTGATACAGAACCCACATCTATCCCCAAGATCAACCCCTTGCGTGCTTGCTCTTGTCCGCGCATATCCCTGTCAAGCTTGTGGATAAATGTATTGAAAAATTTGACAGCAACAGAATGAAAGTGCATATCTCTTTAATGCCTTACTATTCCTATTTTTTAGAACTGTTTATCCCCTGGCTTGTTATAGAAAATAAAAAAACATGAAGAAGCTGATATTTCTTTCCCTTTTATTCCTGATTTCCTGTGCCGTGGTGCCCATGACTGGAAGGAAGCAGTTTGTGGCCATTCCATCCTCGCAGATGATTACTCTGAGCGCTGAAAGCTATTCCAAGGTGCTGGCTGAAGGCAAGTTATCCTCTAATAATTATTACGTGAATACAGTAAGGAAGGTGGGCGAGCGGCTGACTGTTGCGGTAGAATCATACCTTAAGCAAAACAACCTGGCTTCAGCCACCGAAGGCTACGAATGGCAGTACAATGTGCTGGTGTCGGAACAGCTCAATGCATGGTGCATGCCCGGGGGACAGATAGCTTTTTACGAAGGAATATTGCCGCTATGCGAGGACGAGAATGGAATTGCTGTGGTGATGGGGCACGAGATTGCCCATGCCGTGGCGCAGCATGGGAATGAACGGATGTCGCAGCAGATGGCCATACAGATGGGGGGCATAGCCCTCTCAGAGGCCCTTAAAACCCAGAAGCAGGAGACCATTGATCTGGCCATGCTGGCCTTCGGTGTGGGTGCCAAGGTGGGTGTGGAGCTGCCTTATTCCAGGACCCATGAAACCGAGGCAGATGAACTTGGACTTTATTTCATGGCCATGGCTGGCTACGATCCGCAGACAGCACCTGCATTCTGGGAACGGATGGAAGCGAAATCCACCTCCCGTCCCCCGGAATTTCTTTCCACACATCCCGATCCTTCTAACCGAATCGCGAACCTGAAACGCATTATGCCGAAGGCAATGGAGTATTATAAGGCCAAATAACAATGACTGAGTGGGTACCACTGTTGTTTGGAGTTATTTTCATCATCAAGGGAATCTGGATTCTCCGCTCTCCTATTGAAAGCTACGAGCAAATACCAGAATAAATAGTCTTTAGCAAGCTGCTTTAGGCATCAAAATTCCTAATTATTTCTTGCTTCTTCTAAGATTGTTAGCGATGTTTTTTATGATATCGTTAACAAGTTCTTATGATTTCATTAACAACAATTGAGGGAATTATTGAACTAATTTTAATAAAACGGATTTTATCCTTAAAAAGCGCAGATCATGAAAGACATTCTTTGGTATTCTTTCCAATATTTTTAAAATCTGTTAATCAGCAGTTAAATAAAGCTTTTTCGAGAACTTTTTCTCCGAAAGCTTGTTAGCTCGGCAGCAATTAAAAAATTCACTACATATATTTTGATTTTTGATGTTAACATTTGAAGCATGAAACACATTTACCGCATTTCACGTAATTTTCATATATTTTCCCTGATCCTTATCACTTCCTTCCTCTTTCCCAGAACTACTCTGGCCCAAAAGGCTGAGCTGGAAGTTGAGCTATACGTATCCTGTGTTCAGGACCTGGGCAATGGCAAATTGGTGGCTTATTTTGGCTATGAAAATCCTAACCCAAACACTATAACTGTTCAGGATAAGAAGAGCTACATTG
>SPBY01000097.1 GCA_004525825.1 Bacteroidia bacterium | reverse complement strand
CATATGGCAATCATGGCAGCATTGTCTGTGGTGTAGCTGAGGGGCGGAACAAACAGTTCCCAATTGTATTTCAATGACTCCTCCCCGATGGCTTCTCGCAAACCACTGTTGGCCGATACTCCACCAGCCAGAGCAATCTGACTGATGCCTGTCTTCTTCGCCGCCCTTCTGAGCTTGTTCAAAAGAATATCGATGATGGTCTTCTGCAGCGAGGCAGCCAGGTCCGCCTTGTTTTGTTCAATGAATTCCGGATCCTGCTTCAGGCCATCCCGGAGCTTATACAGGAAGGAGGTTTTCAGTCCACTGAATGAATAATCAAATCCTTCGAGACGCGGTTTGTTAAAAGCGAACCTGAGCGGATCACCCTCCATTGCCAACCGGTCCAGGTGGGGTCCGCCCGGGAAGGGCAGCCCCAGCAACTTGGCACATTTGTCAAAGGCCTCGCCTGCGGCATCGTCGATGGTCCGGCCAATAATCTCCATGTTATGGTGATCCCTGACCACCACCAGCTGGGTATGTCCCCCCGATACAAGAAGACATAAAAAGGGAAAATCCGGAGATGGGCCCAGAGATACTTCAGACTGGATGAAATGAACCATGATGTGGGCCTGCAAATGATTCACCTCAATCATGGGAATCCCCAGAGCTGCTGTGAACCCTTTGGTGAAAGAGCTTCCCACCAGCAGTGAACCCAGGAGTCCCGGCCCTCTGGTAAATGCCACCGCATCTATTTCATGGCGTGAAACACCTGCTTCTTTCAGGGCACTGTCCACTACCGGAACAATGTTTTGTTGATGAGCTCTGGAAGCCAGTTCAGGCACCACCCCGCCGTACTTAATGTGCACTTCCTGACCGGCGATCACGTTGGAAAGCAGACGGCGATCCCTGATTACCGCAGCAGATGTATCATCGCAGGAGGATTCTATGCCAAGAATGATGGTGCTCATGACAACTTTTTCTATTTTTACAGCGTTCGGATTAATGGAAGGTGTAAAAGTATTAAAAAGTTAGCGAAAATAGCTTTGATCGTGGTTCTGTTGCTCTTGGCAGTTCCTGTACTCTCCTTGCTGTTTTTGCAAAACAGGCAGGTCCAGACCAAAGTGAGCAAGATCCTGGCAGAAAAGTTGTCAGAAGAACTCCGGGCCACCATCTCCCTCTCCTCGGTTAATTACTCATTCTTTAAAAGAATCCAGGTCAGGGACATCTACATTGAGGACATTCATGGGGATACCTTGATTTACGCAGAGCTTGCCAAGCTAAGAATCAAGAACCTGAGATCGGACCAAAAGGGCATAGAGATCCGGAAAGCTGCCCTTGAAAATACCTATGTGAACCTGGTCATAGACAGCAGCAATGTGGTCAATATTAAATACTTTACCGACCTATTGAAGAAGGACCATGTGCCGCCTGAGCGCAAAGGAAGGTTCCATTTTGGAGAGATCACCATGACTAACGGACGCTTCTCCCTGTCGAGAATGAATGCCCCTCCTGTCAGGTCTGACATTGCCTTCAGCGATTTCGATCTCAGCGGATTGGAAATCACCGTCGAGGATCTGATCTATTACATGGATACTACCAGCATGAACATCCTCTCCCTGTCGGCCATGGAAAAATCGGGATTCAACTTAGAGCAACTGGCCACGTTCTTTTCCATTGGGAAAAAGCACATGCACTTTTACGACCTTGAGGTGAATACCGGGGGATCGGAGCTGCACGTCCCCAAACTTACCTTCAATTTTGAGCAGTGGAAGCTCTTCAAACATTTCTCCCGGGAAGTGGATCTGAGCTTTGAATCCCGACAATCACTGCTGCTCATGGATGATCTTTCCCACTTTGCTTCCGGCACCGAAGGTCTGATTGACCGGGTTTCCATGGATGGGAGTGTCCATGGCAAGCTCAGCAGTCTGAAAGGCGACGAGCTGTTTGTGACCTTCGATCAAAACACTACCCTGGCCTTTGATTTTGTCATGATCGGTTTGCCCGATTTCCGATCTACCTTCCTGGATTTCAATTTCAGGGAGCTGAACTCTTCGGTCACTGCCCTTCATGACCTCCTGGTCAAGGGGAACTATCCTGAGGATCAATTACTTTATCCATGGATTAACCTGGGGAACCTGGATTTCAAAGGGCAATTTACCGGATACCCCGACAATTTTGTGGCTGCAGGATACATGCTAAGCGATATGGGCGAAATGGTGATGGACCTCTCTTTCAAACCCGATAGCCTGGGGATTCAATTTGAGGGACACCTTTCCACGGGTGACTTTATGCTGGGCGAATTCCTGGATCAGCAAAAGATGCTTTCTCAGCTCGATATGGATGTTTTGGTGGATGGAAACCTTTACCAGGGCGAGATCCGGGCGAACCTCAACGGGACCATTGATACTCTCGTTTTCTCTCAATACGCCTATAGCAACATC
Source organism: Bacteroidia bacterium (assembly GCA_004525825.1). Classification (GTDB taxonomy): domain Bacteria; phylum Bacteroidota; class Bacteroidia; order Bacteroidales. The sequence goes on along the minus strand of SPBY01000097.1, from coordinate 6,465 downwards.
ACACTGGACGGAGCACTCTCCAACAAAACCTTCGATGGTGGTTTCAGCATAAGTGACCCCAACATCCGAATGGATTTCGAAGGAGAAATGGATTTCTCTGAGGAAGTTCCTACCTATAACTTTACAGCGGATGTGGCCCGGGCCCGCCCACATTTCCTCAACCTGGGTATTGAGGATCCGAATTCTTTTGCTTCCTTCCTGGTGGAGATCGATATGACCGGCCGCACCCTTGATGAATTGAATGGAGAGATCAGGCTGGTCAACAGCCTCTTCGAGCGAAAGGGGGAGCAGGTACAGTTGTACGACATGAACCTGACAGTCCGAAATACGAGCGACACCTCCCTCATATTAGTTGAATCGGAGCTGTTTGATGCCACCATCGGGGGACATTACAGGCTATCCGAATTGCCGGAATCGTTCCGGAGTCTGGCCGATGAATACATAAACATGGTGCCGGGAACGGATCTTGCCCCCGACTCTTCCAACCATTTCACCTACCACTTCGATCTGAAACGGGTAAATCCCATCCTTGACTTTTTCTACCCTACCCTGCAGATCGGTGAGGAGAGTCAGATCCGGGGGGAGTACGATCCCTCTTCCGGAATATTCAGCACTACAGGCTTGTTCCCAAACCTGGGGGTCGGACCCGGAAAGTGGGCCAATGTGGAGATGGTTTCAGAGATTGCCTTGGATGAATTCCATTTTCTCTTCCAGTCAGATTCCCTGATTTATGGGAAAAATTATGCCCTGGAAAATCAGCATTTCAATCTATTCACATCCCAGGATACGGCTCACCTGGAGGTTTTTTGGGAAAACCAGTCCGAACCGAGGTACCGTGGTGCGATCAAGCTTACCGGAGCCTTTCAGCCCGATTCCATAGAAGAGCGCGGATTCCTGGTTGAAGTAGAACCCTCCTCCATTGTTATCAGTGATGAAGACTGGGAAGTACACAGGGCTTCTGTATTGTTCAGAAAGAAGTTGATCCTGGTGGACAGCCTTTCGGTGAAGAGCCAGGAAAGATACCTGGTAGCGGATGGCACCTTATCATCGGACGGGGACCAGGATTTTAACCTTGACTTCAGGAACCTGAACTTAAATGAACTCTCCAGCGTGGCCGGGATCAATGCCGATTTGGAGGGGAGTATTACGGGCATCCTTACCTACCGCAAGATGGATGGGAGCCCCTATATTTTCTCCGATCTTTCTGTGGATACCCTCTGGTTCAATAAACAGCTGATGGGACCCACCACGCTGAATGCAGCCTGGGACGACTCCCGCAAAAACATCAACATGGTGCTGCATTCGAATCTCAACAAGCATAGAACCATTGAGGTGGATGGTGATTTCACACCGGAAGGCAAGCTCCTTGATTTTGATATCCATTTGAATGAGCTTGGGCTTCAAACCCTCGATCGCTATACCGGGAACCTGGTCAGTGATCTGAGCGGTACTGGAGATGTGAGTCTTACACTGGATGGGACCCTGAAACAGCCCAAACTGAACGGCACCGTTGACTTCAATCAGGGATCGGCCACCATCTCCTACCTGAATACCAGGTACCAGTTCGACGATCCCTTACGGATTTACAATAACAATCTCTACCTGGAGAATTTCACGGCTTTTGACAAATTCGGAAACACGGCTGAGATCAATGGAACGGTCTCCAATAACTTCTTCCGTGATTTCTACACCAGCATCCATATTGAAGCCCGAAACCTGATGTGCATGAATACCAGCTCCCTGGACAACGACGTATTTTACGGCTCCATCTTTGCCACGGGGAATGTAGGGATCAGCGGAGAGCCCGAGGCCATGAGGCTATCCATCAATGCCACCACCGAAAGAAATACCGCCATCTACCTCCCTCTTTACAATGCCAGGGAGGTGCAGCAATCCGACTTCATTTCCTTTATCCGGCAGGACGATCTGGAACCTGAAGAATTGACCGCTGTGAAGAAGTTGGGCGGCCTGGAGATGGAGCTGGATGTGGAGGTAACTGAAGAGGCAGTGGTGCAGATGATCTTCGATCCCAAGGTGGGCGACATCATTGAAACCAGTGGCCGGGGAAATCTGCGGATCTTGAAGGATCAGAACCAGGGATTCAGAATGTTCGGGGATGTGGAGCTGCTTGAGGGAGATTACCTCTTCACCCTCCAGAACGTAATCAACAAAAGATTTGAAATCGAACCGGGGGGAAGAATTAGCTTCAGTGGAGCCCCTACCAATGCATCCATTGACCTGGCGGCCATTTACCGAACCCGGGCAGCCCCCTATAACCTGTATCCCGGCGATCCTTCAGATGATAAAGCTGAGTCACTCAAGAAAAGGATCCCGGTGGAATGTCACCTGAACCTCGTTGGTGAATTGCAATCCCCCAACATTGTGACCGGCATAAAGATGCCCACGGCTAACACGGAAACCAGGGATTATCTCGAAAGTGCCACCAGCACCGAAGAGGACCTGATGAAACAATTCCTCTCTTTACTGGTTATCAACAATTTCTACAGCGTTTCGGGATTCGGGATCCAGGACATGGGTACCATGAACTCATCCATAGCCGGTGTGACTGCCAGCGAACTGCTCTCCAACCAGCTAAGCAACTGGCTATCCCAGATCAGTGATGATTTCGACATCGGATTCAACTACCGTCCGGGCGACCAGGTAACCAGCCAGGAGGTGGAAGTGGCCCTTTCCACCCAGCTCCTGAACGACCGGGTAATCATCAGCGGGAACGTGGATGTGGGCGGACAGGAGACCAATCCTTCCAGTAGCTCGGCCAACAACCCCTATATCATGGGCGACTTTGAGGTGGAGTACAAAATCACCAGCAACATAAGTGTTCTCGCATTCAACCGGGCACGCGATGAGCTTATATTCGAAACTGCTCCCTACAAACAGGGGGTGGGTGTCTCCTACCGTGAAGATTTCAACGATCTTAAGCAACTGATGGCCCGGTACCGGGAGGGACTGACCAACCGGAAAAAGAAGAAGAAAAAGTCCGATCCAGCTGAGCTTGAAGAGTAAAACTTTCCTATCTTTGCGGCTCACTATTTTCCAACTTTAACTTTTGTATCATGTTTATAATAATGGTTGTTGTGTTTGTTCTTGGGTACCTTGCCATAGCCCTGGAACACCCGCTTCATGTGGATAAGGCCATACCTGCTTTGGCCATCGGAACATTGCTGTGGGTTCTGTACATTTTTGGGGCTTATGACATCTTCACCTCAGGACTCAGTGAGGCATGGAACTCTTATGTTCATGGTAGTGAAGGGCACGGTGAACTTGGAATTCAGGCCATGAGGCACTTCATCGTGGATATAGAAATTATCCGCCATTTAGGTGAGATCTCCGAAATCCTGTTCTTCCTGCTTGGAGCTATGACCATCGTAGAGGTCATTGATAAGCACGACGGATTTAAGATCATCACCGACAAGATCAAGACCCTCAAAAAGGTCAAGCTCTTGTGGATCCTCAGCTTCCTCACCTTCTTCATGTCGGCTGCCCTGGATAACCTTACCACCACCATTGTGATGGTTGCCCTTCTCAGGAAACTGATAGATGACAAAGAGACCCGATGGTTCTTTGCCGCCATGGTAGTACTTGCTGCCAACGCCGGAGGTGCATGGTCGCCCATTGGAGATGTGACCACCATCATGCTCTGGATTGGGGGTCAGGTGACCACCCTCAGCATCATCGCGCGGGTAATCCTTCCCAGTCTTTTTACCATGATCGTTCCCCTGGCTCTTCTGAGTATTACCATGAAGGGAGAGGTAGCACGGCCCAAGATTGATGCCAAAGAAAAGATCTATACCACCCCCTTTGAACGCAAACTGTTTCTGATCATGGGTGTAGGCGGACTCCTCTTTGTGCCGGTGTTCAAAACCATCACCCATTTGCCCCCCTACCTGGGCATGCTTCTTTCCTTATCGGTGATCTGGCTGGTATCTGAAGTACAGCATAAGGACAAACCGGATGATATCAAAAAGCGACTCAAGGTCATCTACATCCTGCAAAAAGTGGACACTCCGACCATCTTCTTCTTTCTGGGGATCCTTTCTGCAGTAGCTGCCCTCCAGAGCGCCGGACAACTTACCGTTCTTGCCTCCTACCTGGATGAGCATCTGGGCAATATTTTCCTGATCGATATGGCCATTGGAGTACTGTCGGCGGTGGTGGATAATGTACCTCTTGTGGCCGGAGCGATTGGGATGTATCCCATTGAAAATGCAGCCAGTATGGCTGCCATGACCGATCCTGCAGCTATAGAGTATGCCAGTAATTTTGTCCAGGATGGGCTGTTCTGGGAATTCCTGGCCTACTGTGCGGGTACCGGTGGATCGATCCTGATCATTGGTAGTGCGGCAGGTGTGGCTGCTATGGGAATGGAAAAGATCGATTTCATCTGGTACATGAAGCGCATTTCCTTGCTGGCCCTCCTGGGTTATGTGGCCGGAGCTGGTGTTTACTACCTTCAAGCACTTTTTCTCCACCATTGATCCGGCATTGGAGAGCTGTTAATAAATGCAACAAATCTTTGATAACGGGGTATACTACAACTAAGTATATCCCGTTATTTGTTATATATTCGACCCAAACTTATTGCAAATGAAAAGCTTGATTTTCCTGCAGGCTACTAACCTGGATACAAGTAGCATACAAGGTACATCCACAGAATCTTTCATCGATATCGCCATCAAGGGGGGGTGGGTCATGCTCCCCATTGTGCTCCTTAGCTTTATCGCGGTATATATCTTTTTTGAACGTTGGTTCGCCATTAAGAAAGCAGCCCGTGTGGACCAGAACTTTATGAACCGCATCAAGGATTACATCATGGACGGCAAAGTGGATTCGGCCCGTGCCCTTTGCGAGAGTCAGGATAACCCGGTAGCACGGATGATAGAAAAAGGGGTCAGCCGCATCGGTCGTCCCCTCAATGATGTGAATGCCGCCATTGAAAATGTGGGCAGACTGGAAATCTACAAACTGGAGAGGGGTCTTCCCACCCTGGCCACCGTGGCGGGGGGCGCTCCCATGATCGGTTTCCTGGGAACCGTGATCGGAATGGTTCAGGCCTTCCACCAGATGTCCACCGCAGGGAACAACATCAACGTGGGTCAGCTTTCCGGGGGAATTTATACCGCCCTGATCACCACCGTGGCCGGTCTGATTGTGGGCATCATCGCATACTTCGCGTATAACACCCTGGTGGCACGCGTGGATAAGGTGATCAACAACATGGAGGCAGGAACCTCTGGCTTTATCGACCTGCTGAATGAACCCGCTAAATAGGGAATCATGGCTTTGAAATCGAGGAACAGGGTAATGGCTAATTTTGCCATGTCGGGCATGACCGACATTGTATTCCTCTTGCTGATCTTTTTTATGCTCACCTCCACCCTGATTGCTCCCAATGCCCTGAAATTGCTGCTTCCCAGCCGCGGACAAGTCACTATTCAGGGAGATTCAAGGATTCCCACCGTGACCATATATAGTGGAAGCCGGGTGGCAGTGGATGGAAGAACTGTTTCCCTGGAAGATCTTGGCATGGTCCTTGAATCCAGGTTACAGGGCCTGCCCGATCCCACCATCAAGGTAGTTACTTCCCCTACAGTCTCTGTGGGAGACGCGGTAAGCGTCATGAATGTGGCTGCAGAGAGAAATTATACCGTTGTTCTGAAACAACTATAATGGCTATTGTATCCAGACATAAGACCAATAAGAATTTTGCCATGTCGGGCATGACCGACATCGTGTTTCTATTGCTGATCTTTTTTATGATTACCTCCACATTGATCGTTCCTGCGGCACAAAACGTGCAGTTGCCGGAGAGCAACAACCAGACCCAGTCCAATCCGGTACTGGTGGTCTCCATTGGCCTGGATAGAACCATCTACGTGGACGACCAGGAGTACCGGCTGGGAGAACTGGAGGGGGTGCTGAGAAAAAAGCTGGAAGACTATGGCGAAGCGCCCACCGTCAGGTTGAATGCAGACAGGGATCTCAATATGGAGGAGGTATTTGCCTTTCTTGAAATCGCCAAGAGGAACCGCTACAAGGTAATTCTTGGAACAAGACCTTCCGGCTGAACGTTATATATGTACCATGAAGCTCAACAGAAGAGGCCTCATAGCGACCATTGTCTATCATACACTGCTGATTTTGCTGTTGGTGTTTGCCGGACTCACCTTTCCCGATCCTCCCCCGGAGGAAGAGGGAATCCTGGTGAATTTTGGTACCGACGACACCGGACTGGGCGACTTTGAGCCCATGGGGGATAATCAGCAGGCCGGAGATCCGGAACAGGAGATCACCCAGGCTGCGGACGAACCCAGTGAAGAATATGTGGAGCCGGTGGAAGAAAGAACCCCGGCCTATACCCCACCCGATCCCAAGCCGGTGGACCAGACACAGGACGTGGAGGAAGTGAAGGTGAAGGAAAAACCCAAGCCCACTGCAGAGGAAATT
>SPBY01000538.1 GCA_004525825.1 Bacteroidia bacterium | reverse complement strand
TGACCTTTGTCATTACCCTGATAACCAAAAAACTGAAAACCGATGATGAGCTAAGGGGATTGGTTTACTCCCTGACTCCAAAGGTGAAGGACGATTCCAAATACTGGTATCAGAAGCCTCAGGTACTGGCAGTGATTGTGGGAGCCATCGCCATTGCTTTGAGCATCATATTCTGGTAGAATTTAAAAAGATAACACTATGGGACTTGATATAAAAATACCAATCGGACTGATGTTCACCATCCTGGGACTGATACTCACCATCCTGGGGCTGGTGACCATGGGAGATACAGAAATGTACGAACAGGCACTGGGCTACAACATCAACCTCTTCTCAGGAATTATTATGCTGGTGTTCGGCTGCTTTATGCTGCTCACCTCAAGTCTGTTTAAAAAGAAGAAAGCAGAGGAGTAAGGTACTCCCACTTCGCCTATGGTATCTCGCTGCTTAAAATCTTCACTACGTGAACATTTGTAGGTAGGATCATTACCATAGGCTTCATGTGTAGAATGCTTACTCAGGCCTGGTTTCTTTTTTGAAGCGTATATAGCCTATACCCATTGTATGGGATGGCCCAGAGCTCTTTTGATATCCTCCATCTCTGCACTTTGCCACATCTCGTGTTTGAAGCACCACGACAATGCCTCGTATTTAGTGGTAGCCACAGGATGTTTGATGGGTATAGGCTCCAGACCTTCTTCCAGGATATCCTCCGGCAGCTTGCTCAGATTATCTACACATATTTCATGCACAGCATCAAATTGCTCTTTTAATATATGAGGGGGGATCATTTTAAATACCTGGGCATTCTTCCCTGAAATCACCGTGATGGCATGGAAGTTCTGGCTTAACATCAAATGTCCCAATTGCCAGGCAAAATTTGAGTCGGTATGTTCAGGTATCTCATACCATAAGTCCTGCGGCAAATCAGAAAGCAGGCGATTGACAAAGTTTCTGGATTCGATTATCTGGTCTATTAGAAATTCTAATTTACTCATGCCAGTTGTAGATTTCTATTCCATTTTCCTGCCAAAGATCTCACTGGGCAGCCCATCTATTTCGCCCAGCTCCTCGGATACAAATCCGTTCCTAAGCAGAATCTTTCGCGATGCTATGTTTTGGGGATCTGTGATCGCAAACACCCGGGTCAATTGGGGATCCGCTAGGGCTACTTCGAGCAGGACTTCTGCAATTTCATTTCCAAAACCCTTTCCCCAGAATTCAGGCTGGAGCAAGTATCCAAGTTCCGCTTCGTTCCGCTTCAACTTCTTGATTTCCAGTTTTGCCAGCCCCAACAATTCTTTGCTGGCCGCCTCAAAGATCTTAAAGGTGCCGAAGGATGGATGGAGTTCATTGTTGTTAAGAAAATGGTTGAATTTTTCCAGTGCTTCGTCCCTCGACAGTGCCCTTTCGGTAATCATTGCCATCACTTTCTCATTTCCCACCAAGGTATAATACTGCTCAAAGTCCTGCGAACAAAGCTTTTCCAGGCAGATTCTTTGTTTCATACTAAGAAGGTTTTACCCTGGCAATTTACCATTTTATGCTCTTGCTTTCCACCCGGCAGAAATCACGGTGATGGCGCCGCCCATAGCGGAGAGGGCATTTCTCCTTTTGCTGGGCTATTTAAACATCCACTTAGGATAAATAAGAATACAAACAATAACAAAAAGCACCACAATAATCACATCACTCACTTTCAACCTTCTCTTCACAGGTGGTAGAGGTAGTTCTTGCTCTTTTATTTCTTCTATTGGTTCTGCTTTCTTTACCCCTTCTGGCGTGAAATCAAATATCCATGAAAAAATGATCGCAATTGGAAATCCGACAATTAGTAAGATAATAATCAACGTGACAGTTCAGTCAGGCAATCCAAGTCTCAGCAACATAATATCTGCTGATTCATGATAATAAAGGCAGTAGCAGCATACATTGCAATCACCTTAATGACCTTACGTCTCTTAAGTTCCTGCCAAAACTGTGTGATCTTATTTGATGACTGCGCCATTGATTCCTGATCAATGGATTAATTACAACATATCATTATCTTCCAGCCATTGCCTGACCCTCTCATGCTCTGCCTGGTATTTATCCTCCATATCCCGAAGTAGCTTTTGAAAGCGATCCTCCTGGCGGATGCTTTCAAATAGGGGATCGCGGATATTCAACCAGTCAATGACGTAATATAACTGGAAATTGGTTTTGGAGAACTCCTCCAGATAATAGTAGGCTGAATCTTTTTCACCTATAAAAGCGTAGACCCCTGCCAGATCATAAGATGCTGCTTGCCGGCCATAGCTGCTATTTATTTCAATATGCCTTTTGCAATGGTAGATCATTTCCTGAAAATAGTGCTGTGCTTCCTCCTTTCTCCCGGTCATCCACAATACATGCCCCATCCGGTTCATGTCATTCACATCCAGGTCCCCGGAGGCCTTAACCAGGTTGAAATACCTGGAATAGTACCCATACGCCTCCTCATATCGTTTTGAATCCAGGTTTGACCGCCCCATATATAGGATAGCATCCGGGTTGGTTGAATCAACTGCATAGGCCGCAGCCGCGAATTCATTGGCCTTCTCTTGGTTACCAGCTGCAATTTCTTCTGCACACCTCCAACTGAAATAGGTAATTGAATCTCCAGTCAGCGATAAAAATTCATCCAGGTAATGGAGGCTCTTTTCCTGAAAACCCATTGCCGAGTATCCAGAATAGAGTTGAAAGTAGATCACCGGCAACACGGATCCACGCTCCATGCTGGCTGCTTTATGCATGATTACCAGCGCACTCACAAAATCATATAAGTCCCCATAGATGGATGCAGCTCCGAGCATCGCTAAGGAGTGATTGGGATTGATCTTCAATGCTTCATTCATATATTCAAGGCCTTCCTTCAGGTTTCCGCGCTCCTGTTCATAGACTCCTTTGGCAAAGTATGCATCTGCGATCTGGTCATCAAGATCCATTGCCCTCTGTGCC
>SPBY01000721.1 GCA_004525825.1 Bacteroidia bacterium | reverse complement strand
TGCCGGGAAAAGCATAGCGATCCACCTGCTTGGGCTGATGCCTGGAGATTGTCATCAAACCTGACTCCACTTTTCCCATGGGTTCTTTCAATGGAATAGGCACGAAGGCCACATCGTAGTTCTTCCCGAAAGAACTATGATAATTCTTGAACTCATCCTGAAGCCTTTGATATTGGTCCAGGTAGTAAGATCTTTTAGAGTTCTTATCTACTTCCTGAAGCAATACGAAATCGAAATCCCGGTAAGGCAGGAGGGTGCTGACAACCCCTTCCATATTGAGCTGGACATCCTCCTGGTCGGGTCGCATCTGTGCACCACCATCGTAGAAAAAATCCATGGATGCATCCAGGCCGGCATAGCCAATGTTCCAGATCAGAAGGCTCAGGGATGAGGTGTCTTGAATTATATCAGGCTGATCTACAAGCTCTTGAGAAATTAACTCATCGGGCCGGTAATCGTCCACTGTGGCATATATCAGGAATATCAGAAAAGCCCCTGCCAGAACAATCATCAGGTACAAAACGGGGCGAATTATTCTCATACAGACCGACTTGGTTTTTTAAATGTACACAATAATACTATTTTTTGAAGATGTGGGTCTGGAAATAATTCCTAAATTGTCCGGCGCTAAAACTTACATTCTATGAAGATCCGACTATTTTCCATTAGTCTTGCTTTGCTTTTTTCTGTTTCCCTGTTTGCGCAGGATGCAGATACCACCTCCTCGAAGAAAGAGGAGAAGGTGAAAACCGGATTCAACCTGGGTGGGGTTCCGGTGGTTGCCTATGATTCGGACATTGGTTTCAAATACGGTGCTCTTCTGAATCTTTACTGGTATGGTGATGGTTCCCGTTATCCCCAGTATGATCATTCATTGTTCGTAGAGTGGTCACGAACCACCAAGGGAAACGGTATCAACCAGGTCACCTACGAAACAGATAAATTGATTCCCGGGATCAGGGCCCTTTTTGAGGTCTCATACCTGACAGAAAAAACACTGGACTTTTATGGCTTCAATGGTTACCAGGCAGTCTTCGACCTGGATTTTGAACAGGAGGGAGTGGATCAGTTTGGGAACGCCAACCGGGCATTTTACCGGCATTCCAGGGATTTGCTCAGGATCAAAGCCGATTTCCAGGGGGAGATTATCGGGCAAAAACTGCGCTGGCTCGGGGGGATTGCCTACTATGGGAGTGCGATCGATTCGGTGGACATCGATGGACTGAATTCAAAGAAAACGGAAGATTATCTTTCTTACAACTCGCTCTATGGAAGCTATGTGGACTGGGGAGTTATCAAGGGTGACCAGGCCCAGGGAGGCAGACATACCATTCTGAAGGGTGGACTTGTATACGACACCAGAGACAATGAGCCCAATCCCTATACCGGGATCTGGTCGGAAATTCAATTGCATTATGCACCGGCTTTCCTGAGCAATACCGATTACGGATATGCCAGGATCATATTGACCCATCGTCAGTACTTTACCTTACTACCGGATTGGATAAATTTTGCATACAGGCTTTCCTACCAGGGAAAGATTGGGGGAGAGATGCCCTTTTATATGATGCCCTATATGTTTCAGACAGCTCCCAAACTAACCAGGGATGGTGTGGGCGGAGCAAAAACAGTCAGGGGAGTGAGGCGGAACAGGATCGTGGGAGATGGTTTTGCTTTTGGAAACGTCGAGTTCAGGGGAAAAATTCTGAAGACCACCCTGTTTAAGCAGAATTTCTATATTTCCTTGTCCGCCTTCGTGGATGCAGGACTGGTGACCCAGAAATATAAATTTGATACTTCGGGCATACCGGACGTATTGCCAGATGATTTTCCGGATCAGATTCTGGACCTGAATGCCAAAGAGGTTCCCCACGTGGGCTATGGAGGTGGAATTCACTTTGCCCTGAATCAAAACTTTATTGTTACGGCCGATTATGGTTTCGCCGCCAAGAAGGAAGATGGTTCCACAGGATTGTATATCAACCTGAACTACCTTTTTTAGGGAATC
>SPBY01000346.1 GCA_004525825.1 Bacteroidia bacterium | reverse complement strand
TTCCACGGCCCAAACGTAAACTTATACTTTCCTGCCATAACGATACTTTTTTCTAAGTTAATACTTTATACAAATCTCAGGCAAGATAAATCCTCTGTATAGACAGAATAATGCCAATGATGATCAGAATCCAACCGCTTATCTTTGGGAGATATTTCATCAGGAGAGGGTTTTTGCTGAGTCTGACTCCCCGGTTCATTAAAGCACTGATTGTAATCAGTGGTATAGAGGCTCCCACGGCATACAGGAGGGGGAAAAGAAAATTCTTATCATGGTTCACTGAAAGCGGTACCAAGATCCCGAAAAAAATGGCGGCAGTGGCCGGACAAAAGCTCAGGGCTATCAAAGCGCCAAAAGGGAAAGCAGAGAGGCCAGACCAGTTCCTTGAGCGGATATTGGTCAGGATCTTTCCCTTGTATAAACGATTCAGATTCATAAGATCGGCCAGCAGCATCCCGATCAGGACCAGTAAGGGCCCAATAAAATAATTAACCCCTACTTGCAATACATAGCTGATGCGTGGGGTAGATAAAGCGCCGGAGCTTAAAAGCATCGCAATGATCAGGTAGGAAAACAGGTATCCACAAATAAAAAAGACCAAGGTCAGGCCCGTATTTTTTCGCCGGGACGACCAGCCGATCAGCATAGATACTGAAGCGATATTCGTAGTTAAGGGACAGGGATGAACGCTTGTCATAATCCCTGCCAGCAAGCAGGCTCCTGATGCCAGAATAATTTCGCTCATCTTTCCTGTCCCGTCATCTGATGCAGTTCTTCGGACAGCATCTTTTTAAATTCCTTCTCCTGGTTGAAGAGTGCCCAGGAGCGGTCCAGTACTCTGATGCTGTCTTCCTCCATGTTTTGAAATTTGATGATCACCAGGGTGGATGTAACCAGGCCATACCGGTCAACCAGGGTCCTGTTCTCAGGCAGGTCCATCACCACCTGCCTGAACTGGATCTCCTTCTTCTGCTCCATCGTGGAGAAATCATCCTTCAACACTTCCCTTGAATATTTTTCCATGGTCAGGCATTGTTCGCAACGCTTGTTATAATGAAATAGGACCAGTACGGTGCTGTTTGGTCTGGATACTTCAAGCCTTGTATAGAGTTCATTATTCTGCAAGGGTGAGGAAGGACCTGAAATTCGGACAATGGCCAGCAAGAGGGTAAGGGCCACAAAAATGAACAGGGCCCATCGGGTTATGGCTTTCAGTAATCCCGGATTGTTCTTCTTCAATCGACTCAATACCTCTTCCCTGAAATTCTGATCCTGGTTAAATTGAAGATTCTCATCCTTGCTTGAAATCTCATTCCTGAAGGCGTATATGGTAAGCGGACAGACCTCAGCTGTAGCAGTTTCCCGGCTGGCGCTCAGAATACCCTTCCTGGCCATATGGTCCGCCATCGTAACCTCATCAGACGGGCAGCATCCATATTCGTCCTCCCGGTTGCTCCCGGTTAGCATGAAATAATCTTTCTTGCTTTCTATGGTGTCAATCAACCTGTTTTTGAGATCCCGGGAAATGGTATTTAGTGCTGAGAAGTCAGGAACAAGGTCAGGACTAGTAATTACCTTTTGATGAGAAATGCTGAGCAGACACCTGGGGCCCTTGGCCTTGTATAGTTCAGTGAAAGATTCATGTGGACCACCTGCTTGTCCATCCATGCTGAACAATGCTTCTCCCTTGATTAATTTATGGGCATCCTCAACCGGTACTTTATTGATCCGCCCCCGGTGTATAATAGTTCCGTCTTCCAATACAAGTAGCTTAAAAGGCCCGGGATAAAACAGGTCCTTGAATTCCGCGCCTGGTTTTTTTTCCTGAATCTGTGCATACAATCTTTCCTGCGATGACTCAAAATTATCACAGTCAAACAATTCCGGATCTGTCTGAAGTTTCTCTGTCAGTCCTGCATCAGCATCGGAACATTTAATGTGATTATTATAGGCCGGGAAGGAAAATAGTGTGGCAGTCTTTTCGCATATAGGCAAAGCCTCACCAGCCAGCAAAAGGTGATGATCATCATCCAGTGCGGCAAGTGCTGTCCCCAGGTAGCTGGCAGTTCTCCCTGTATTGAAACAGCTACCTTGCTTTCCTTTGCAGGCCCTGATGGTAATTTTTTCATCGGCAGAAGCAAAGGCCTTGATTTCCATTCCTGCAAAGCCTGCATGTTCAAGCTGTTCAAGCTGAAAGGAGAGCTTTGGAAGTGAAGTTTCCACGGTGATTTCACCGGTTCTGGACAGGCTGCGATAGGCGTTTTCCAGGGAGAGTTCATCTGGATTCTGCAGGGATATGGGTAAATCGTTCCTCATATACTAGCAACGAATTTGGTCCAGCAGGGCCAGGCCAAGTTCTTTTACTGATTCTTCTGTGTTTCCTCTTCCAATGCTGATTCGAATTGTCCCGATAGCTTCCTTTTCCTTACGACCGGTAGCCAGGATGATCCTGGATGGTTCGGGTCGGTCGGCGTGACAGGCCGAACCGGTGGCAATTTTAAATCCGGCCAGGGAAAGTGCAGCAACGATTTCATTTCCCTGGCATCCCGGGAAGCTCAGGGAAAGGAATCCGGGCCGGCAATCATCCGGAGTATTGATCAGGACTTCTTTCAATCCTATCTTCAAATCCTGGAGCAAACTGGTCTTCAGGTTATTGTACTTAGATGTATGTTCACTCTGCTTCGAAATATCTAATTCCAGTGCGCTTACTGCAGCAGCAAGACCGGGCAGGTTTTCTGTTCCTGCGCGCAATTCCCATTCATGCTTTCCTCCCGATAGGAGAGGCTCGAACTGCCTGTCGCGAAATAGCAATCCCCCCATGGAACGCGTTCCTCCGAATTTATGTGCAGAGAAACTAAAATAGTCGCAGGATATGTTATTCAGACTAACAGGAATATGTCCAATAGCCTGGGACCCATCCACCAATAACCTGATGTTCCTTAAACTACAGAATTCAGCAATGGCTTTCAAAGGATGTATTCTACCAGTCTCATTACATACCTGGTTAATGCAGATTAAGGTAGTCTCATTCTTTACGGTCCTGGCCAGTACTTCGTGCGAGAGATCTTCCATGTCCTTGATACGAAAGACATCCGTATGTTTCTTATGTTTCCTGGTTGCATACCAGATGGAATCGTGCACATCTTCGGCAATGAGTATTCGTCCATGGGGGAATCTTTTTCTGTGACCTTCGATAATGGTATTGTTGGCTTCCGTAGCTGAAGAGCACAACAATAGGTGGCCATCATGAAAGTCCAGCAACTTACAGAATCGCATTTTTAACTCAAGCAGTTTGCGGCTGGCCTCTTTCCCGGAGGAGTGGTTTGAGGAAGGATTGGCAGGGTAATTCAAAGAATACCATTTAAATTGCTCCAAAGCCTCCTCATAAGGAGGTGCCGAGGCCGAATGATCGAAATAATATGGATCAGGTACCAGCATTATTTTTTCTTCTTCGAAGATTTGGCTTTAGGGTTGAACGCAAGGGCGAGATTTATCCAATACTCAAACTCTTCGGGAGTTCTCATGCCATGGTCGTCAATGAGTACATAACCTCTCATGGGACGCTTGGTAAAGTCCATGGTCCTGCATCCGCTCATTTCGACAGCAGTGTCGTGAAAGTCAGGATCGATGCGGCACATCATTTCGTCTTTTATAATACCCACACACATCTTGTCATTCACCATAAAAGTCAAACCACCCATCATTTCTTTTTCTTCAATGACAGGAAGCTCCGCCAGCCGTTCACGAATTCTATCGGCTAGCTTTTCGTTGTATGCCATAGATGATTGATTATTATTTGTGAAACTTTTAGGCTTGTCAGAACGGTTTGTATAAGAGGTCGTTTTAAAACCGCTTATACAGTGTTTTGTTTAGTTTTTTTCTTCTTGGGAGTACTTGGAAATCTCTCTTTTCTTTGTCACAGATACTTGATCCGTTTCGGCATACGTTTTCCAATCTTTGACAAATCCTCCGAGAAGTTTCTTGAAATTATTCTTGATGGGAGTTCCTAGTAGTAGGCCTCTTACTCCAGTTAAATTAGCTGTGATATTTGTTGTTACTCGACAAGAGTTTTCATCGATGGACTCTACTTTCAAGGCATTCTGTAAGCCCATTAGAAATCCAGGTAACTTTTCGCTACTGGCAGACCATGTGATTTCTTTCTGTGCATCGCTGTAATGTATAATTCGCTCATCCGTGATTCCGAATTTTCCAAGGTCACAGAATCGACCACCAGCAGGGGCCCCCTCAAAAGTCACAGACACAGAATCGTTGTTCCAAGATTTACTTATGCCCCTTCCCCAATCTGCGATGTTCAGGAAATTTGGTCCGATAATTCCCCATGCTTTTTTAGCACTTGTTTTAATTTCAATTGATTCTTTTAGGTCCAATTTTCCCATATCTATAATTTAATTTACACCACTTTATTTTTTTAAGAATCCTGCTTTCATTTTTATCGCAGTTTGCGTCATATCAGTTACAAG
>SPBY01000403.1 GCA_004525825.1 Bacteroidia bacterium | reverse complement strand
GCATATCTCCTCCTTTAATGCCAAATCGTCTCCGGTACCGGAAGAGTGGGAAGATCTGGTCGAGGAGTGGTTAAAAAGAATGGGTTACCGGTTTGTTCTGAGAAGATTTAGCTACCCACGCCAGGTAAATCTTAACGACGGACTTCTCTTCAAAAGCTGGTGGGAAAATAAGGGCGTTGCTCCCTGCTACAAAGATTTCACACTGGCTGTGCGATTAATATCTGATAATCATTCCTTTGTACTTCCTACAGACGCCGTCATAAAAGAGTGGCTCCCGGGAGATAATATTTATGATCATTCCCTTGTGGTTCCCGGTCATGTACCGGCAGACACTTATGAACTGCAAATAGCCGTGGTAGATCGCGTAAATTATGAACCCAGGGTAAATCTTGCCATTGCAGGCAGAACGAAGGACGGCTGGTATCCGCTTGGCCCCATTGAGATAGTCCGTTGAACTAATATCATGCGGATTATGCTTGGATGATTCCAAATCCTGCCTTTTCAATGTCATTCCAATAGCCAGGGTAAGATTTGCTTACCACACCAGGGTCATCGATGGTCACCTTCCCGAGAGTAATGGCCAGCGGAGCAAATGCCATAGCCATTCGGTGGTCGTGATAGGTAGCGATGAGGGGATCCTGCTCAGCCTCGCAACGGGAACCGTCCCAGGCCATCCACTCGCCGGCTGGATCATCCTGCAGTACGAAGCCCACCTTTCTTAGCTCCTTGCCCAGGGCAGCAATGCGATCGGTCTCCTTCACCCGAAGGGTTCTGGTACCGGTAAACCTGAAATGGATTCCCAGGGCACAAAGGGTGACCGCACAGGTTTGCACCAGGTCGGGACAGCCTGTAAAATCGTATTCGAAGAGCTTAGGCAGCGCCACTTTCGAAGAGCGAATGAGCAAGCCTAGTTTACTAAAGCTGCTAATCACACCCAGAGAAGAAAACAACTCGGTCAGCACGGAATCTCCCTGCAGACTTTCCCTGGTAAGATTGGGCAGAAAGATCTCAGAAGCGGGAAGAAGAGCTGCTACCTGGTACCAGTACGAAGCCCCGCTCCAGTCCGATTCCACCACAAATTCATCCACGGAATATATTGCCTCGGGAATGCTTATCCCCTTGCCTTCGAAACGGGCACCGGCACCACAGCGATTCATCAGGGCCAGGGTCATATTGATATATGTGGCCGATACCACCTCGCCCCTGAGCCTAATTTGGAGTCCACCGGCGACTCCCGGTCCGATCATCATCAATGCGCTGATAAACTGACTGCTAATGCCTGCATCCATTTGAATGGCTCCGCCTTTCAATCCTCCTCCCACAATTCTGAGTGGCGGACATCCCTTATTTTCCAGGTAAACAATGTTGGCTCCGAGCTGTTTAAGAGCATCCACCAACGGGCCCACCGGGCGTTGCTTCATGCGATGAGATCCGGTCAGTTCGAACTCTCCGGCTTGGGTGGAAAGGTAGGCAGTGAGGAAGCGCATGGAAGTACCGGCGTGACCCACGTCTATGAGTAAGGAATTCTCTTCCAGTGCTTTTTCAAGCACCCGGGTGTCATCGCTGTTGCTCAGGTTTTGTATGGAGGCCCCGGAACCGGCCAGGGCACGAATGATCAACATCCTGTTGGAAATGCTCTTTGAAGAGGGAAGGTGAATGGATTGTTCTATGGCCACTGCGGGTGCAGAGATGACATTTTTCATAGTTCAAAGATAATAAATAGGCTATATTGGGACCCGTAATTGAAAGTAACTGAACCCCGAAATGATAAAAATAGATTTTGAAGATACCCGGACCGCTTTCAGCATTAAATCTGATCGGGACCTTCGAAGAGCCTACGCCCTGTTCACACTGATTTCCTTTCCCATCCTGGTGAAAATCGGAAATCCGGTCATCAAGGTCCTGTCTGCCCTGCGGATTCCCGTTGGATGGATTGTAAAACCCACTGCCTTCAAACACTTTGTAGGCGGATCTACATTGAAGGAATGTGAACCTGCTGTGGAAAAGCTTAAAACGGCCAATGTCTTCTCGATCCTGGACTATTCGGTGGAAGGAAAAGAAACCGAGAAAGCCATCAATGCTGCCCTGGAAGAGACCCTGCGGGCCGTGAAAAATGCCGGTAGCAATCCAGACATTCCCTTTGCCGTGTTCAAACCCACCGCCTTTGGAAGCCACCACTCACTTGAGTTGCTCAGTGGAAGCACTGAACCCTCTCCGGAAATCAAAGAAGAGGGCGAAAAATTCCGCCAGCGGATCGATACGCTCTGCAAGACAGCGTTTGAGAATGATATTCCCATCATGATTGATGCGGAAGATACCTACATCCAGAATTTCATCGATGAGGTGGTGATGGAGATGATGCGCAAGTACAACAGGGAGAAATGCATTGTCTTCAATACCTACCAGATGTACCGTCAGGACCGGATCCATATCCTGGAGAAAGATATCCAGTCAGCCAGGGAAGAAAAGTTCTTCCTGGGCGCCAAGTTTGTGCGAGGTGCTTACATGGAAAGGGAACGTGCTCGTGCTGCCAAAATGGGCTACCCGGATCCCATCCAGCCCAACCGGGAGAGTACCGACCGGGATTACAACCTGGCCCTGAAGATCTCCATGGACAACATCGATATAGTCACCATCTTCAATGGCACCCACAACGAGTACAGCAGCAAGTACCTGGCCGAACTGATGATAGAAAAGAAGATGGATCCGGCAGACAAGCGGATCTGGTTCTCACAGCTCTATGGAATGAGCGAGCACATCAGTTTCAACCTGTCAGCTGCTGGGTTTAATGTGGCAAAATATGTACCTTACGGCCCGGTTCGCTTTGTACTCCCCTACCTGATGCGACGGGTCGAGGAGAACACTTCGGTGAAGGGACAGACCGGCCGGGAGCTTTCGCTGATCAAGAAAGAGAGGCAACGGAGAAAGAATGAAAATAGATAATCAAGGAAACACTTACCGAATCTGGCTAAGCCGCCTGGTGATGACCATGGTCTTTGCCCTGATCATACTTTTGCTGGTGTTTGTTTCCTGGTTCGACAACCCGGATTTGCCGATTACCAAATACCATATTGTCATACTTATCTCTGTGGTCTACCTGGCCATCAACTGGCTGAACTACCTGAAACGGCCCTACTTCGTTTCCTACAACGACCAGGGAGAGATGCTTGTGGTAAGGTACTACCCGGTAAGCATGTTCACCAGTCGCAAACACTCCATCGAGATCCCCAAAAAACAGTTTGTGAAGTATGAACTAAAGCCCTTCTTATTCAAAAGCCAGCACTACCTGATCCTCCACCAGAATTTCCGCGGCAAGGTGGCTTCTTACCCCCGCATCAGCCTCTCGGCCATGGAAAAAGAGGACCGGGAAAAGATGCTTCAGTCGCTGGGGAAGTATGCTGCCAAAGCATAAGCCTGCTTGACTCTTATATCTTAATTTGTGTAACTTGTATGCCATCCCCGCAGCCCGGCATATATGAAACGAATCGCGTTCATCCTTGTCATTGCCCTGTTTCAGGTCCTACCCTTGCTTTCCCAGAATATCAATATTCCCGACCAGTGTTTTATCGATGCCTTGATCAGAGCCGGGGTGGATACCAACGGGGATGAACTGATCAGCTACGAGGAAGCTGAAGCCATTGAAAAGCTGATCACCTACGGGGGATGCATCACGGACATGAGAGGAATTGAAGCCTTCACCAACTTGAAACACCTGGACTGTGCTGAAAACCAAATCGAAGAACTGGATCTTTCCAGCTTACCCAAACTGGAATTCCTGAACTGCACTGTGAACAAGTTGTCTTCCCTGGATCTGACACACAATCCCTTGCTTGACACCCTGTTATGTGGAATCAATGAACTGAGCAGCCTGGAT
>SPBY01000589.1 GCA_004525825.1 Bacteroidia bacterium | reverse complement strand
TCAATACATAAAATCCCCAGAGACCATACACAATGGAAGGGATCCCTGCCAGCATATCCACCATGGTGCCTGTAATGCTGGCCATTCGGGTACCGCGGTAATACTCTCCAATGAATAGGGAGGTGGAGAAGGCCAGCGGGAAACAGAGGGCGAGGGCAATCAGGGAGGTTAGTAAGGTTCCTACAATAAAAGGCAGGGCACCGTAGGTCTCGCGACCCTCCGTAGGATTCCATTCCGAGGAAACAATAAAACGTAAACCAAACTCTTTAAAAACAGGAATGGCGCCACTCGTTAAGGAGTACACCATTCCTGCTGTAACAAGAATAACAACTACGGAAGCTAAAAACAATACTGTTTTGGTAGGGTTCACAAAAGTATTATTGAACTAAGGGCTTTCCTTCGTATAGCACCGACCCCAGAATTTCCCTGGCCTGTGCCACGGACTTATCAGGCAGCGGTGCATAGTTTACCTGCTGTGCCAGGGCCTGTGCATCTTTTTCAATGATCCAGGAGAGGAATTTTACAGTCTCTTCTGCCTGAGCCTTTGATCTTCCGTTATAGGCTTGTTCCTTGTAAAGGATCAACCAGGTAAAACCACTGATGGGGTAGGCATCTGGATCAGTCGAGCTGGTGAGCATCACCTTTGTATCGCCGGGGATCTCACCCTTGGCTGCGGCGCTGATCGAAGTAAGACTTGGCTTAACATATATTCCGGCACTGTTTTCGACCTGAGCCACCGGTATTTTTTGGGCAAAGGCGAATTCTGAGCCAATGTATCCCACAGCTCCTGAGGTTTGTTTGATGTTCCCTGCAACCCCAGGATTGCCCTTGGCTCCAATGCCCACTGGCCACTTCAGGTCTTTTCCCCGTCCCACTTCGCTTTCCCAGTCGGAACTGATCTTGCTCATGAAATCGCTGAAGATATAAGTGGTTCCGCTTCCATCGGAGCGATGTACCACAGTGACAGCCAGGTCCGGGAGGTTTACCCCTGGATTGGATTCTTTCAAGCTTGGATCGTTCCAGTTAGTGATATTTCCCAGGAAAATATCCTGGAGATTCTCATTGGATAAGTTCAGATCCTCAATTCCGGGCAGGCTGTAAGCGATCACCACTGCCCCAATGCAGGTGGGAATGTGTACAATCTCTGCCGGCATTTCAGCTTCCTGTTCTGCATTGAGAAAAGCATCGGTAGCTCCAAAATCAACTACCCTGTCCTTCAAGCTTCGGATTCCGCCACCAGATCCTACGCCTCCATAAGTGAGCTGTGTACCGGTGTTGTTTGAATAGTTTTTGATGGCCAGATTGTAAAAGGGGAGTGGGAAAGTGGCTCCGGCAGCAGTAATGCTGATGTTTTCCGAACTCTTGTTTCCGCCACCACTGCTATTTCCACAGGAGGTAAGAAGCAGGGTAAGCGCAATAATTCCAATTAGATTTTTCATTTTATCCGTTTATTCAGTTAAAGTTTTATTTCAAGACTCAGGTAGGCTGAATGTGCAACTCCGCTTTTGTTGGCGGGTATCCAGGCCTGGTAATTGGGTGTTACTATCAGGCCCTTGAGCGGTCTGAATTCCACCCCTGCAATGACCAGCTGACCGTCCTTGGCATAGTTCCAGGGATCGGTATCGGTGCTGAGCGTGGGAGAGGCGAGCATATCGTATCGTCCAAACAACCTGATTTTTTTCAACACATAGGATCCATACAATGAGACACCGGAACGGTCGTGTCCGTTAATCCGGTTGGTATTAAACTGATGGTTGTACTCGGCACCCACGGCTACTTTTCCCTGGCTGTATCCTGCATAAAAGGCAAGGGTCTGCTGGGCAGAATCTTTCCCCATACGGTCGTAGGAGGCGCGCAGGTCCAATCCTTTCAGGGGCATAAGAGTAGCGCCTACACTATATTTCAAGGCCGTGTCTGACTCCAGTTTTTTGTCGCCCTCGCCATTGGCAATGGTAAAATCCACGCTAAGCATCTTATGGATGTCATAGGCCAGGAAGGCTCCCAGGTCGGCGCTGGGGCCGAACTTGTGTTCATCCATAAATGATTTATACAGGTAACGGCCTCCCCACAGATCCTCCTGCAACTTGTACTGCTGCAGGCCGATCATTCCAATTTGGGCAGTCAGACCGTTCTTTTTATACTGTATATAAGCATGTTTCAGGTAGGCGGTCATCTCGAGTTCTCCAAAATTCGGGTCACCCACGTCGAGGGTCAGTCTTCCGGAAACATATTCGCTCAGCTGGTACTGGTAACCAAAGTAAGCTCGCTGTATCTCAAAGACTTTGTTGGCTTCCCCATTGGTCCAGGTGCTGTGGTAGTTGGTATAGACTTTCATGAAAGCTTTTCCGCTGGCCTTAAAATCAGCAGCATCGTCCTGGGCAAAGGCATTGCCTGCAGACAGTATGAAAGTAAGGGCGATTAAATAGATTCTTAGTCTCATTTTGTTGGTTTATATTCTGAGACAAAAGAATCCTTTAATCATTACATGATCATTAAGACTGCGTTAAGAAATTGTTACAAAAAAGCCTGTGCCCAATGGATAAATTCCTTTTAAGGATATCAGGATAAGATTAAGGAAATAATTCTTACATTTGCAGCTCGAAAATCGGGGTATAGCGCAGTCCGGTTAGCGCACCTGCTTTGGGAGCAGGGGGTCGGGAGTTCGAATCTCTCTACCCCGAC
>SPBY01000032.1 GCA_004525825.1 Bacteroidia bacterium | reverse complement strand
CTTTTAATAGATCGGTCTCAGGGCAACTGGATTTAAACCTTCCTGAAGACTTGACTATGAAAGGGAGTTCATTGGTGGCAATCAACCTTACCCCGGGAAGTTCAAAAACGCAGCGTTTTACCTTACAACCTGGGGCTGGTTCCATGGATAATACAAACCCGGTTTCAGTTCATTTTAAGTGGGACGATAAAATGAAGAGCACTCTCACCATGATAGATCTGCCACCGGTTATTTCAGTTCACCGCCTTTTGTATGGACATGCACCTTCCATTTCTTACCCGCTTAGCATTCACAATTTTACCGGACAAAGCACTTTTCCCGTAAAAGTCCAGGTATTCAATGCTGAAAATGAGAAGAGGGTGGTTTATGAAACGGAGCAAATATGTGCTGCCGAAACAGGCACTTTTGAAGATATGATCTTTCAATTGGAGCTTCCCACCGGTCATTACAGGGTTAAAGTTTCTGCCCTGGGGCTTGCCTACAGCTCTCAACTGGGTGTTGGACAAGCAAAAGGGGCACCAAAGGTTTACGAGACTGATCTGAACAGCGATGGGATTAACGAGTACCGCATGGAAAACGACAGTGTTGAAGTTACACTGCTGACTACCGGTGCCAGGGTGATTGAATACAATGTGAAGAGCCGGAATGATAATGTGTTATTTAAGTTATGGCCAGAGAAAGTAATTGATCATAAACGACCTTTTCGTGAAAGGGCTTTTTATCCTTATGGCGGATTTGAGGATTTTCTTGGGCAGGGGAGCATGGAGAATCATCAGGTATATGACGCGGAAATTGTTAAAAAGGAGGGTGATTATGTAAGGGTAAGAATGTGGACCGACTATTTTGGCAACCTTCTGGAAAAGACCTTTACCCTGTACGGCAATTCACCTTTGCTGGAAGTACGCTTCGCACTGACCTTTAAAAATCCCGAAGCCAACGTATTGGGACCTCAACCAATTCTTTCACTTGGAAAAAGACATTGGACGGAAGATGTGTTTACCGTTCCTGAGCATTTTGGTTTACATGAGTACAGGATGGTTACTGATGACCGTTTCGGACAATTAATATTTTTAAAGGAAGGCTGGAATGCTGACTACGATACCGTAGAGGATATCTCTTTTGTAGGGGCTTTCCCTGTTGATCAACCTTTGTTTTTACACATGTGGATGAATCATCCTGAAAATCTGGACACCCATTACTATTACGCTGAATTTCAACCATGGGTTCCTATTTTTCAGAATAGCACCATGTATTTTACTTACTATTTATGGGGAGCAGGAGGAACCTGGGAAGATGGACTAAAGGAGCTAAGGAAGAAGAATCTTGTAACGTATCAAAAAAACCATCCTTCTGAATGAATCCCTACTGAGAATCCTGGTTTCCGGTTCAGCTTTGAAACACAGTGAAAAGTTGCACCTTTTCATGGTTCTCCCACAACTTATAAACCTTGATTTCCGCACCTTGATTGGGTAATCCATAGTCGTGATAAACAGATACCTTTAAATAGGTAGGCATATCAGACCGGTTGCCTGTGTAGTCGATATTTATCTGCCATACTCCCGTGTTTTCCTGATCGATAAAAAATTGTTTGCTGCCATATCCTGGTTTGTCCGGTTCGCTGCTCCAGGTATCGTAATATCCATCCGGGCTTACAAACTGTAATTCAAATTCAGCTTCTTGATTGTTCCATTCAAAAACCAGTCTTGTTTGCGTGTAATCATGGTCCGTGGCACTCACTAGGTCATTGTAGGCTGGAAAATCCTCTTTGTTCCTTTCAATCATATTCAACATTTCCGTAGTGATTAGCAGGTCATCCCCATAGGCATCAAAAGGGGGATTGGTCAACTGGTCACTGACATGTATATATTGTGTATAGGACATCATGGCTTTTTTAACATCTCCGGCCTCTGCATAGGCATTTGCCACATCCCGGTGTGATTGCGCTTGATCATAGCGTAACTTCAGTATTTCCAGGTAAACGTTCAAGGCACTTTCATGCTTGCCATACTTCTGTTGCAGATAGGCCAGGGCCTTAAGTACAGGTACGTCGTTTGAGAAGTCATCCAATATTGGACGAATCATCTCGTTTGATTTTTCCTTGTTCCCCCAACGGGACAAAAAATAATCATAGGCTTCAAGAAAGTAATAAGGGTTCTTAAGATAGGCTTCTTTTTGGCTTGCAAATAGGGTTTGGGCTTGCTTTTCTGTGCTTGCCTCAATCAACTCATTCATATAAGAGGGCGTATGCGGACGGTATGGTTCGGGATGGGTAGCTTCCCTCAACAGGCTATCCGCCAGAGAACGATTATTGTAGGTCCGGATTATCCCCATGTCATCCATCCATGTCTGTGCCTTGGTGTTGATCACAATGACTCCTCCCCCTCCCTGTGGACCATACCTGCCTAAACCTGCGTTGTGTTCCAGTACAGCAATTCGATCAATATCGTTAGAGGATAAATAAGTTGGTGGATCGTTCTGAATAAATCCGTCCACATCAAAAAGAGCAGAGGAGTTATTCATAAAGCTAAATCCTCGTAAATAAACATGAACCCCTGGTCGAGCTGGATCATATCTTACAATTCGCATGTAAGGTATATGAGCCTGTAAGGAGTAAAAGAAATCTGTCCCCGCAGGAATCAAGTCTTTTCCATCGATGATGCGCATATAGGTGGAGGAGTGTTCTTTATCCAGGCTGCCCCAGGCGGTTTTGATCAGATTCTTGTTTTCAGGGTATTCCGCTAACAGATCCTTTTGAGTCTTGTGTCTTCTCCATGTTTCTATTTCTGCCTCCTCCAATGGGATACTGGTAGCTTGCATCTCCACATTGATCACAGAGGGGCTTCTTTCCACATGAATCTCCACAGGCTGCATTCCTATATGAGAGAATAGCAGTATCTCCCCCGGATTCGCCATAATGGTATATTCTCCACGGGCATCTGTCTGTGTACCCCGCTTCGTTTCCTTGATGCCAATATTAACCTGGGGAATGGCTTGATGGTTGAGATCGCTTACCCTGCCGGTGACCTGAGCATGGCTTTCCTGAACAGGAAAAAGAAGTGACAGGAACAAAATGAAAAAGGGCTGTGTGGACTTCGCGAACACTTCTCTGTAAATATTCATATATAATAAACTTACAAAATTTATACCTCAACTCAAAAAAACTAATATTCTGATTGTAATCAATCTCTATGGGAATTCTATAGATCTTTAAAGAACTCGATCTCGAATATTTTCAGTTTGATTTTCTTATGTTTGTTTGGAAGTTTATTGCTCTTTAGATCACTTTGACATATCCATTAAAAATCTGACCAAAAACAAATTGTATTGTAATGAAAAACTTCTTTTTATTGATCCTGGTTCTCTCAATTTCTTTGAACTCCTGTAAAAGACCGAATCAGACAGATCATTCGTATACTCTGGAAGAATACCGGGAGCTGGGTATGCCCGATTACGACACTGTTTGGAACTTAGAAAATTATGAAACTGCTTTTTACGTGTTCAAAACGTTAAAGTATTGGAAACCATTGACCTTACCTGCCAAAGACAGTGAAAAATCAGGTCTACTCTTTTCCCGGATGGTAAACATCGAAAATCTATCATTTCTAAAGGATGATTCACTTCCTCTGCATGAGAAAGCCCAGATGATAAAGTGGTATTTTAATCTCTATGGAGGCTTAATTGATGTGTACACAAGCATCCAACCGGAGAGACAGTATTATATCCGGGAGTTGGGTGATATAGATATCTTTGGAGTGAGAATAGCGCAAAAAATGCTTGATTTGGGCAATGAAATAAATGAATCTGATGATCCCCCTGATGTAGATATGCAATCTGATTTTCCATTAATCCAGAAGATGTACCTAAATATTCTGAGCGATGTGTTAAAACAACAACAACATACCTCAATGTATCCCGTACAGACTCTTGAGCACTTATCCGACAGTCTTTCCCATTCTGTAAGGAGAAATATGAATTGGTTTGATGAGGATGCTTCTGAAAAAATAAAGCAAGCTTTGCTCACTGTGATTGATAGCACATCTTCCCGGAAAATTATAAATGATTACAGAGAGTTGATCGAGACCTTGTAGAGGCTCAATAATCAACTTCCTAGTTATCTATAAAATCAGACACTTTTCTTTGAGAACATCATATTTGAATGTAACTTACTGGGTTAATTGATCTAAGGGAGACTATGATCCTAAACAGAAGAAGTTTCATCCGCACATCTGGCATTGCCGGTACAGGTTTAATGCTTACTCCGCTGCGTGCATTGGATCGGCAGTTTATCAAAGCAGAACCAATGATTGGAGTGCACCCTTTCATTTTTGAAAATGAGGATGCAGTGTTCATCATGAAAACGGATGTGGATGTCAAGACCAATGCATCAGCCATTAAGCAAGCCGGACTAAGTTTCGGACGGTCTGTTTTTGGTATCACCGACAACCCGGATAACGGCGTTCCTCTCACACATAAAGTAGTCATCAAGCCTAACCTGACCTGCCGTGGTAAATGGAATCCTGATTACACCGTTGTACGATCCATGGGGGTTGTGACTGATGCGAATTTTACAGAAGGTGTGATCGAGAGCCTTAAGGAGCTCGAAATAAGTGCTTCTCAAATATATGCGCGTGAGGTGAATTGTCCTGAGGACCTGGCTGAAGGGGGATATACCGACATGGCAGAAAGGACCGGTATCGATATGAAGGGTATAGATACACCCTATTCCGATTTAAACCCCGATCAGCTCCAGTGGATGGATGTAGAGGATGGGATCTACTTTAAAAAGATCCCTTACCTCTGGCCGGTGAATGCACCGGAATCCTGGCTTCTGAACATTGCTAAATTGAAAACACATTCCATGGGGATGACACTCTGTGCCAAGAACATCCAGGGGACCATTGCCATGAATTATCAGCAACATTGCAAAGTCTACGGAAGCCATTTAAACATCAGGGCAGAAGATATCCAGACGAATGCATTTGCCTCGATTCAGAATAACTATAATCGTCATGTGGCAGATGGTATTCCGCGTTGGGACAGGCCCGGACAGGAAGGAGGCATCTGGATGGAAACCTGGGCATCAAGATGCCTGGATAATAACTCCGTAACTTCAGCACGACTTCATGTGATCGAAGGAGGCTATGGAAGAGATGGTGACTTTATCGATGGTCCGAACGAGGGTGGGCTGGCCAAGGACTACATGACCAACGTGATCATTTTTGGTCTCAATCCCTTTTATGTGGACATCGTAGGTCACTGGATTGGCGGACATGAACCGGGGAACTTCGGGCTCTTCCATATGGCAAAGGAAAGCGGAATGATATCCACCATTGATCCAGCAAATATTCCTGTCTATGAATGGGATGCCGCAAGTGGGGCAAATCTGAAAGCCCTGGATGAATTTCAGCGCCATACTTTAAAGACCGGTTACCTGCGGAAAGATTATGATGGCGCCATTGAAGAGTACTGGCATATGGTGGACGAGTATTTTGATTATTCAACGGTTTCCATCCCCGCCATACAGGCCATCGCGTTTCCTTTTAAGCTGGGCGGAAATTTTCCCAATCCTTTCAGTGAGAATACGCATATACCCTTCCAGTTACAGAAAGCGGGTCATGTAAGCCTCGAAGTGATCAATGCACAGGGAAGGACCGTTGATATCCTGGTAAACAGGCAGATGATTCCGGGAAATCACATGATCACCTGGAACAGCAGCCATCATCCGGCCGGATTATATCTCTGCAGGATGCGTTTCGGGGGAATGCTCCAGTCAGGGAACATGCTGGTAGTTCACTAAGCTCTCCGGGTACTCACTTCTGGCAGAATCCGATCCTGAGTATTTCCGTTTGAACTTTAATTGTATAATTTTAAGCTGGAAAAAAAATTGTATTGCAATGAGAAACTATTTTTTATTGATCCTGGTTCTCTCTGTTTATTTGAGCTCCTGTAAAAGACCCGATCAGACAGATCGTTCGTATACTCCGGAGGAATACCTGAAGCTGGGTATGCCCGACTACGACACTGTTTGGAACTTGGAAAATTATGAAACTGCTTTTTATGTGCTCAAAACGCTAAAGTATGGGAAACCATATACCTTACCTGTCAAAGACAGTGAAAGATCGGGTCTGCTCTTTTCCCGGATGGTAAACATCGAGAATCTGTCATTTCTGGAAGATGATTCACTTCCATTGTATCAGAAAGCACAGACCATCAAATGGTATTTTGATCTCTATGGAGGCTTAATGATTGTATATACTGAAATCCAAATGGAGAGACAATATTATATCCGGGAGTTGGTTGATATAGATGTCTTTGGAGTGAGAATGGCACAAAAAATGCTTGATTTGGGCAATGAAATCAATGAATCTGATGATCCGGAAGATGTAGATATGCAATCTGATTTTCCAATGATCCAGAAGATGTACCTGAATCTTTTAAATGCAGTTTTTGCAAAACAACAGCATACATCACAGTACCCCGAACAGACTCTTGAGCTCTTATCCGATAGTCTTTCCAATTCTGTTAGAAGAAATATGCATTGGTTGGATGAGGATGCTTCTGCTTTGATTAAGCAAGCCATGCAAGCGGTTATAGACAGCACATCTTCCCGGAAAATAATAAATAATTACAAAGAGTTAATCGAGACCTTATAGAGGATCATCAGATGCGCTTGAAATAGCTCTGAGATAGATTTGCAGACTGTCGTTATTGGGGGCGAAGATCAGGATTTCTTTCTCCTGGGATAAGGTAAGCTGTGCCATGTCCCTCACCTCCCCATCCAGGAATAAACCGCTTTCATTACAGGGTACCGTTACAAAGCTGCCATCTCCACTGCCCAGCAACACTACTCCCCGGTTTGCATCCATGCGGCCAAACTTTTGCCGGGATCCGTAAAAATTCCCTGCAAGAACAAGGTCCATATTACCATCCCTGTTATAATCGCCCGATGCCACGCTGTACACAGGGGACAGTTGGGCGGCTTCCGGGAGGTCCGACAGGCTGAACCGCATGTTACCCAGGTTCTCGAGATAGGAAGAGGCAGGCCGGGTTACTTTGAGTACCTTGGCACGCTCCAGGACATCCGAAGAGAATATATCGTGGATGGTAAGATTGGCAAAAGATTTATAATCTTTATACTTCTTGTCGAGGCCCGGTAACTGCGTTATCAGGTCCAGTTTTGAATAGAGTGGGGCACTCCTGCCTTGGATGTAGTAGCACATAATGCCATCCATCGAACCGTTATTGTCAAAATCTGAGGCATAGAAAGTAGCCGGTTCTTCGGGAGTGGGTTTGATCTGGAAATTCTTTCCCAGGTTACCCAGCACATAATCCATATCCCCATCCTTATCGAAATCCTCCCCATGAATAGTGTTCCACCACCCTTCGGAATATTTCATCCATTCCTGTTCCACAAGTTCTTCCAGAGCGGTTCCCTTGTTCAGAAAGAGTCTTACGGCCATCCACTCACCCACCAGGATCAGGTCAGGCATTTCATCCCCGTTAAAATCTGTCCAGAGGGCATCGGTGACCATCCCGGGATTCATAAGCTCCGGATTTAACTGCTCAGTCACATCACTGAAATACCCTTTTCCATCATTCTCTAAAATGTAGCTTCTGGGCGCCAGGGGATAAGTTCCGGGTATCAGGCGTCCCCCGATGAAAAGATCCTGATCACCATCTGAGTCCATGTCGGCTGCCTCAACACAGGAACCGCTTGTTAACATATGGGGAAGTCTGTTTTCGGATTTGGAAAAACCCCCACTTCCGTCATTGAGGTAGAGGCGGTCCTGAAGGTCGTCCGAATTCCGGGAGAATTCGTTTCCTCCGCTCACCACATACAGATCCTGGTCGCTGTCACCATCCAAATCCACAAAAAGTACACCCATGTCCTCACTTCCCTTGTCCGCTTCAAAACAGCTCAGATTCCCAGGTTCAAAGCTGCCCCCCTTTCTCTGGATGAACAGACTGCCCGGCTTTCCTTTTGAACCTCCGATGAAAAGGTCATCCAGCCCGTCACCGTTGACATCACCGGCAGCCATACGGGGTCCCTGGGTGGAAAGCTTCCAGGGCAACAGGATCTGTGTACTGAAGTCGTTGTAATCATTCTCCTCATGGAGAAAATGAAGAGGTTCCGGATCTTTCAGGACAGTAAAAAGTCTTTGTGGATCCGGTGGAGGTGATTCTTCCATGAATATGGCATCATCATTGCGCAGGGTTATCGTTTGGTCCACTTCCAGATGGGTGAGGGTCTGTGATCTCAGGTCCGGCCAGGTGATGGCAAGCCGGTCAACCTGCGTGGCATCTCCCAGTCCGAATATCAGGGCGGGGTCCACAGAAGACATATACCCCCGGGAAGGATTGGCCTCCTGGGTAAACACCTGGTCCCCGCAGTATACATCCACGCGCGCTCCTATTCCCCCGGTATTCATGCCACTTCCTTCCAGCTTGATCTTGAGATAATGATGGGTGCTGAGTCGTTCAGCATTGTTCATGTACACGTGGGCATAATCATTCACATTGCTGACCACCAGATCCATATCTCCGTCATTATCCAGGTCGGCATAGCATGCTCCGTTGGAAAGGGAAGGCTGGTCAAATCCCCAAGCTTTTCCCACATTCTCGAAGCTAAGGTCACCCTTGTTTCTGTACATATAATTGCTCAGGACGGTAGCCGGGATCATATCCAGGAAATCCATCATGTCCATGCTCGGCTCTCCTGCACGCCGTTTTAGCTCCTCTTCCACTTGCAAATCGAGGATTTCCATGTGAGTCACATTTTTCCCGTAACCATTGGAGATGAAAAGGTCCTTAAGCCCGTCATGATCAAAATCGCACAAGAGGGGAGACCAACTCCAGTTGCTTGCGTAGAAACCTGCATATTGTCCCATCTCTGTAAAATGGGTACCCCCGCAGTTCAACTGCAGCATATTCCGGGTGGTCTGGTAGTAAAACCCCGCCTTTTCACGAAAGGACAGCTTTTCATAATTATCGGGGCCTTCCACCAGTTTCTGTTCGTAATGATCTTCCGGAAGCATGTCGAGGGTGAGAAGATCGATAGTTCCGTCGTTGTTTACATCGGCAGCATCACAACCCATGGATGACAGAGAGATATACCTGAAATAATCCTCCATCTGTTCCCGGAAAGTGCCATCCTTTTGATTGATATAAAAATAATCCTTCTCGTAATAATCATTACAGACGTATATGTCGGGCCAGTGGTCGCCATTGAAATCTGCTACCGCAACACCTAATCCAAAGTTAATGGCACTGGAGAAGATGCCCGCATCCCAGGTGACTTCAGTAAACCTGTTGCCGTCGTTCCGGAACAGTTTTTGCCCGAACCAGGGATCCCTGCCCGTTCTGAGCTGAGCGCTTTCCTCGGAGAACCATGCAAAGCGGTCAAGGGAGTGATTCAGCACAAAGAGATCCAGGTCCCCGTCCTTATCATAATCCAGAAAAGCACTGTGTGTGGAATAGGCCACGTCCGCGATGCCATACTCTTCAGCACTCTCCGAAAAAGTGAGGTCCCCGTTATTGAGGAACAGGAGATTTTTCCTGAAACTTTGTCGCCTGTCGGTGGAACTGCATACATATATATCGAGGAATCCATCGGCATTCACATCGGCCATGGTGGTACCGGTGCACCAGGATTCAAAGGCAGTGATCCCGGATTTCTCAGTGATGTCCTCAAACCTGAAGTTGCCTTTGTTGAGATAGAGCCGGTTGCCGACCATATTGCCTGTAAAGAAGAGGTCAACCAGTCCGTCATTGTCGATATCACCCGCCGCTACTCCGGCACCATTAAACATATAGCCATAATCCAGGGAATTGAAATCAGGAAATTCCTTGATGGGATTTCTGAAATGTATTCCTGTTCTTTTGTGTGAGAGCAGTGTGAATTGCTGAGCCTCACGCTGGCATGACAATAGGAGAAAAATAATCAGAGTGCAGAGAGTATATCTAGCGGGTAAATACATGCATCAGAAATGAGTTGAACTGAAAGATAGAGATTTTTCCAAAGAAAAAGGAGCTGTCTCAAAAGTTCCTTTTGAAATCATTCTAAGGGATGCTTAAGAAGTACCTGGCATTTTTTACGCAGTAAATAAGCACGTTACGATTTAGCATACCTTAGAAAACAAAAGAGGCCGTACCTTTTGATACAGCCTCTTTTTCAAAAACTATCTATTGAGTGAACTAGAAGTTTGAACCTCCTGTATCCCACCAGAGGCGGGTGCTGATCAGATCAGGTCCTCCCAGCTTTGTCACAGCATCTGCATAACCGACCGGATTATTGACTTGTTCCGAATTACCAAAAAATATTGGTACCCTTTTAAGGAAATCGTCATCAGCAATGACTCCATGATCAGGACTGCTGTCGTTCCTATAATTGTACGGAAGTTTCGGATAACCGGTCCTGCGGTGATCCACCCAGGCCTCTATGGAATTATGTTGTGCAGCGATCCACTTCTGGGTCATGATCCTTTCCAGCTTCACTTCATTGGTGGCAGCATCGTCCCATGCCACGGTCACCTGAATCCTGTTTACGAAATCGTTCACATCGCCTGCCATCACTGGATCATCATAATCCAGAGGAATACCGGCATTATTCAGGATATATGCATCGGCACCTCCTGCTCCCCACTCTTCAAAGGACATTTTAATACCCTCTTCATAGTGTCCCTGTGCTGTTAAGGTCAAGGCGCTACCTGTCCAACCGCGCAGGGCTGCTTCAGCCAGTAGGAAATGAGTTTCCTGGGCTGTGTACAGGGCCCGCTTGGTAACTATGCCGGCATCATTGAAATCCTTGTTTATGGTGGAGAAAGGAGTATGATCGGATTTCGCAACTATTTCAGCCCCAACGCGAACACCCTTATAGGGCCAAGTGGGGTGGTCCGTGACCAGGGAGAGATCGCTCACCGGCTCGAAATAGGACGCAATCCGGTTATCTTCATAACCTATCAGGATCGATTCCATAGAGGCACTCATTCGTGTATCATCCCATGCGAAACAACAGACAGCCGGCCCGAAGATATTTCCCTGCAGGGATAGCATCGTGTTGTCGGCATTGGTCATAATCAATCCACCGGGGTTGTTCATGGCTTTTTGGGCCTCGGCCTGGGCCAGGGCAGGATCTACATTGACTATGCGCATGGCTAACCTCAGTCGCAGACTGTTGGCGTACTTGAGCCACATGGACATATCTCCTGCATACACTTCATCGAATTTCGACAAACCCGCATAATCCAGATTGGCACCGAACACGGATACTATTTCATCCAGTTCGGCAAACCAGGTGTCATACAGGGTCTCCTCACTGTCATACATGACGTCCTTGTTCGCGGTACCATAGTCTGTATAGATGATAGGACCGCAATATGCAGACAGACGATGAGCACCGGAGACCATGACTAATGTGGCCCATTGTGCAAAGACATCATATCCCCCCTCTTCAGCAACCAGCTTCACCTGACGTGCGGGAGCCATTACGCTGCCGTAAATCCGGCCCCAGTAAGGGGACCATCTCATATAATAGGTGGTATTGTTTATCCCCCCTACAAAGGGAGTGGGACAGCCCAGCTGACGCACCCAGGAGGTATTACACAGGTTATGCATCGTCTGATGACCAATGATAGCAACAAACCAATCACCGGACCATAGGGTCTTAAAATACGCTCCTACGTGATTAAAGTCCTGTTCAAGAGACTCTCCCGAAATCTGATACGGATTTGTGTTGAGCTCTTCAAAGTTCTCAGTACAGCCACTAAAGAAAAGGGCAAGTACTACGCTTATGATAAATATGATCTTTTTCATCATTCTCTATATTAAAAGTTTATGTTTAGATTAAATCCAATCGTCCGTGTGGTTGGCAGATTGAAGTTATCCAGGCCCTGATTATTCCTGTCGGTACTCATCACCAGATCCGGATCAAATGGTGCTTTCTTAGTGATAAAGAATAAGTTACGTCCGTACAGTGAAAAAGTCATATTCACCGGCGAACTATCTTGTCTCAGGCTCAGAGTATAGGAAAGGGACAATTGGCTTAGACGGATGTTTGTTCGATCATACACATAATACTCCATGATACCATTCCTGTCACCGGT
Source organism: Bacteroidia bacterium (assembly GCA_004525825.1). Classification (GTDB taxonomy): domain Bacteria; phylum Bacteroidota; class Bacteroidia; order Bacteroidales. Next base: position 1,023 of record SPBY01000032.1, on the reverse strand, counting down.
GGCCAGAAACCAGGTTTTTGGATCCACCGAACTAACCGGTGATCCATCCTCAAGAGCAGCATCTACTGCCAATGATCCTGCATCACGGGCATCGCCAGTCCTTTTTGAGACGCCATAACCATCCAGCATGGCTTCAGCCTGACTAATTACTACTCCTCCAAATTTACCTGTGAATAAGGCGCTTAAGCCAAATTTTCCGTAGCTCAGATTGTTGTTCCAGCCCAGGGTCCAGTCAGGTTCCACGTTCCCCATGTATGCAAAGTCGGTCTGTTTCCTTGGCATTCCTTCGTCAGATACAACGATCCTGTTTTGTGCGTCCCGTACGAAAGCGGAAGCCCATAAGTCACCCATGGAACCACCGGCCTCAAAGCGGATAGCGACACTTTCTGAAGTTCCCATACTGATGGTGCCAATATCTGGGTGAATTTCAACTACCGTATTGGTGTTTGTGGCGAAGTTAAAGGAAGTGTTCCATTGTAAAACGCTGCTGCTCATCGGAATGGCATTCAGTGTGATCTCGACTCCCTTATTGTTGATTTCACCCGCATTCACAAAATAGGTAGTGTATCCGGAACCGGATGGGGCGGGAAGTGAGAGAAACTGATCGTTGCTGGTGATGTTGTAGTAGGTAAAGTCAAGTCCCAGTCTCCCGGTAAAGAACCTCACGTCGGCACCAACCTCCATACTCGTGATCAATTCCGGTTTAAGGTCGGTAAACGGGGTTTGGGTATTCCTGTTTATACCTCCTCCTGCATTGATGGTGTGTTGCGGGTTGACCACGTTGAAAGGAACTTCGTTACCCACGTAGGTGTAGGAAGCCCTCACTTTGGCAGATGAGATTACATCCGGCAGATTCACCATGTTGCTGATCAATCCTGTCAAACCCACAGCCGGATAAAAATAGGACTGGTTTCCTGTGAGTGCCAGGGAGGAAGCCCAGTCATTCCTGGCCGAAATGTCCAGAAATACCATTTCCTTCACACCAATGGTGGCATTGGCAAATACAGCCTGCTTCACCAGCCT
>SPBY01000475.1 GCA_004525825.1 Bacteroidia bacterium | reverse complement strand
GGAATGAAGCGCCGGATGAATGTAATCATGGCCATGATGCACGACCCGGAGATCCTGGTCTTTGATGAGCCGGAAGCGGGTCTTGATCCGCAAAGCCGGCTGCTGGTAAGGGATTTTATCAGGGATACTGCCCGCCATAAAACGGTCATAGTGACCACCCATAACATGGACGAGGCAGAAAGGATCGCGGACCGGGTGGCCATTATCGATTCCGGAAAACTTCTGCAGCTGGATACCCCCGACAGGCTGAAGAGTTCCATCGGGGAAGGCGATATCCTGGAGATGCTTCTGCGGGGCAGCGAACCCTCGGGCCTGGACAGGGCCGAAGTAAATCTGAAGGCACTGGGCTATGCCGTAAACAGGATGGAGGATCGTTTTGTGATCCGTGCCAGGAACCTGGTTTCAAGGATTCTAGAGATTTACCAGGTGCTCGAAGTGGAGAAGATTCATATCAGGGAAATGAAGATCCGCCAGAATACCCTGGAGGACGTATTTATTCATCTCACAGGAAAAGGGCTAAGAACATGAGGTGGCTGGATGTTTTTATCAAAGGAGTGAAGGAACAGGTCCGGGAATTCTGGATCCTGATCATGATCGTGGTGATGGCTCCCCTTTTTATTGCCATTTACTACCTCATGGCCGAGACGGAGGATCCTGAGTATGATGTGATCCTGGTGAACCTGGACCTGGGCACACGCTATCAGGGGAAGGCATTTAACCTGGGCGATTCCATAATCGGCCATGCCCGTTTGTTGCTGGAAGTCCCGGAAATGTCAATGCTGAAATTCAGCACAGTCAGCGGCAGGGAGCAAGCCATGGAAAGACTGCGTAACAAACAGGCCGATGTGCTGGTGGTATTGCCGGAAGATCTTTCCCTGTCGGTGATGGGACCCCCGGGAAGCAGCAGTGGACCTGCCAGACTAGAGATGGTGGGGGACGTGACCCGGATGGAGTACATTGTCGGGGCTGTGTGGTCGGAGGAGCTGATCAACCAGTATGTTCTGCGGGCCGCAGATATCAGGATGCCGGTGAGCTGGACCGAAACCACCCTTGGTTTTTCGGGCCGGAGAACTTACTTCGAATTGTATGTACCCGGGCTGCTGATCCTCTCCATCATCATGATTATCTTCTCTGCCTCGGCTGCCATTGTGCGTGAACCGGAAATCCGTACCCTGGAAAGACTAAAAATCTCCAGGCTCACTGCCCTGGAGTTCCTGGGCGGAATCTCGCTGGTCCAGATCCTGCTGGCCATCCTTTCTATGGTCCTGGCCCTTCTAACAGCCATTGCCCTGGGTTATACTGTGCTCCCTGGTACCCTGGGTTTCATCCTCCTGATCTCCCTGCTCACGGCCCTTTCCATGGTCAGTTTCAGTCTCCTGGTGGCTGCCATGTGCCGATCTGTAAAAGAGGTGGCCATCATTGGCACCTTTCCCCTGTTCCTCCTGATGTTCTTTACGGGGGCTGCCTTTCCCATCAGCGGTGGAGAACTCTTTACCCTGGGAGAATACACCGTGAGGCTGAACCATTTACTATCGCCCACATTTGCTGTGGAAGCGATGAACAAGGTGCTGATCAGGGGACTGAGCATAAAGGAAACACTTCCCGATATGGCAGCCATTTTGCTGCTCACCCTAATCTATTTTGCATCAGGCACCTGGGCTTTCAGACGCAGGCACATGAGGGCCCGGTGAGCATCTTCATTTTTTTTGTACCTTTTCACGATGTTCCGAAGGAGCTTCATAGGGTTTATAAGAACAGGTATCTTGCTTCTCTTAGTGGCGGCAGTACTGGCATTCCCTGCTTATTCGCAGGGTCTGGCACAGTACGCCTTTGAAGAGAGCCAGCTGGCAGCTCAGCAAAGCAAGCGGACATTTGCCGTCAACTCCCTCAACGACAATCCCCTGCTGGAAGATTACGATGTGAAGTTCTACGGGCTGGATGTGAGGGTGAATAACCGCTCCGACCGGATCCAGGGGAACACCACTATCCTGGTGGAGACGCAAAGAAATTCCTTTGAATCCCTGGTATTTGAATTGTACCATAGCCTGGTGGTGGATAGGGTACTGGTGGATGGAGCGGAGATGAGCTTTACCCAGGCTGACGATGAACTCTATATTGAGCTTGACACTCCCCGCGATTCGGGAAGTCTGCTTATAGCCCAGGTGTTTTATGACGGGCAAACGGGGGAAGGAATGGTCACGGAATGGGATGATGAATGGGGGGTGCCGGTCACATTTACCCTTTCAGAGCCTTTCTATGCCAAAGACTGGTTCCCCTGCAAGGAAACCCTGGGCGATAAGGCCGATTCGGTCCATGTATTTATCACCACCGACTATGGACTAATGGGTGTTTCCCAGGGGATTCATACGGGTACCACGTATTTCCCCAACGGCTTAGTGCGCTATGAGTGGAAATCCAACTATCCCATCGCATTTTACCTTATTTCCATTGCAGTGGCCGATTACCAGGAATACAATATTGAGGTACAGCCCCCGGGAATCAACTCTCCCATTCTTATCCAGAATTTTGTCTATAATGTTCCCGGGTGCCTGGAAACTTACATTGAGCAGATCGGGGCGACCCTCCCCTTGATGGAACTGTATTGTGAGCTCTTTGGTCCCTATCCCTTCCGGCAGGAGAAATACGGGCACTACCTCTGGCCCTGGGGAGGGGGAATGGAACATCAGACCATGACCGGCATGGGAAATTTCGAATTCTACCTGATTGCCCATGAACTGGGTCACTCCTGGTTTGGTGATTATGTGACCTGTGCCACCTGGCAGGACATCTGGATCAACGAAGGCTTTGCCACCCTGGCCGGATACCTGGCCACCGAATACCTGACCCCCGCATATGCCGATGGAGAAAGAGAATACCGTTTTAACAGGGCCCTCATGGAACCCGAGGGATCGGTCTATGTTCCGGAAGAGGATAAGGACAACGATCAACGAATCTTCAGTGGCAATCTCTCCTACAACAAAGGCATGGCCCTGCTGCATATGATTCGCTTCGAGTTGGATGACGATGACCTGTTCTTTCTAACCCTCCGGAACTTCCTGGATCGCTATGGGAACGACGTCGCTACCGGCTTAGATTTCAAGGAGGTGCTGGAGGAGACCTCCGGGACGGACTTTACGGATTTCTTCAACCAATGGTATTTTGGAGTGGGCTATCCTATCTACAATGTAAGCTGGGAACAGCAGGACCAGATTGTGACCCTTCACTCCACCCAGTCCACTTCCTCCACCCAGACATCCCTTTTCAGGATGTCCATGGAGTACCGCATCTTCCATGAAGGAGGCGATACCGTGGTCAGGGTGTTTCACGGAGCCAATGAAGAAAGCTACCAGTTCAACATTCCCCACCAG
>SPBY01000492.1 GCA_004525825.1 Bacteroidia bacterium | reverse complement strand
TCCGGTCCGGAAACATTAATAGTGTAGTTCCCGTCAATATCGGTCACGGCACCTTGTGTGGTGCCCTGGATCACGATGTTAACTCCTGGAAGTGCTTCCGATTCGCTTGAAGTTACAGTTCCTGTAACTGTTCTGACCTGAGCGTATGCTGAGCAAAACGCAAAGATGAGTAGGAGCAGCGACAATAAGCCGCTTTTCCATTTCAAAGATTCATGCATAGTTGGATAGTTTTAGGGTTAGTAGCAAACGTCATACTTTTATGAGCTTGATAGTAAGTGTTTTAGTGGTTTATTGGGTATAGTTGTGTTTAGTTTTCGAGGAAAAAAATACAAAAAATATGATATCTTGCATGGTGTAATGTCTCAATATATGACAATAGGCAGTCAATTTGTATTCAATTCAAATTGTGCCAGGTAAGTTAGACTAAAACTCACACATTATGAAATCCAGTAGAAGAAACTTTTTTCAGACTTTGGGAATTGGAACGGCCGGACTGGGGATGGCATCGGCTCTGCCCCTTGCAGGATGTACCTCAAGTGCTGATCAGCCCCTCGAAAACGATGAACAAGTGCTCTTTATCGGCGATGACGTAGCTATGGCTGAAACAATGTATGGAAAGGTACAAGGATTAATTCTCCGGGGAATCTACGAATTCAGAGGGATCCCTTACGGGGCCGATGCGGGGGGTAAAAACCGTTTCATGCCCCCGCAGAAGCCCGAAGCCTGGGAGGATGTCTTTCCTGCTGTCTGGTGGGGGAATACAGCCCCCCAGATCATGGACAATCGCTACGCCTCTCCCTATTCCTCCTTTGCCGATCACTGGAACTATGATGATGTAAGTGAAGACTGCCTGAAATTGAATGTGTGGACCCCGGCTATTGCCGACGGGCAAAGGCGGCCTGTGATGGTCTGGTTGCATGGTGGGGGTTATACCAACGGGAACGGCATCGAACAAGACGGTTACATGGGGGAGAACCTGGCGCGGAAAGGGAACATTGTTTTTGTATCCATCAACCATCGACTGGGACCCATCGGATTTTCAGATCTTTCCGCTGTGGGTGGAGAAAAATATAAAGATTCAGGAAATGTGGGAGCACTGGATATGGTGGCAGCCCTGGAATGGGTGAAAGAAAATATTGCCAATTTCGGAGGTGACCCGGGCAACGTAAGCATCATGGGACAATCAGGAGGGGGAGCCAAAGTCTGTACCCTGGCAGCCATGCCCAAAGCGGCAGGACTGATACATAAGGCAGTCCCCTTAAGCGGTTCCACTGCCCAGGCCATGGATCAGTCTATTTCCAGGAAGCTGGGTGAATATGTCCTGGAAGAAGCAGGATTAAAGCCGTCCGAAATAGACAAATTGCAGGAGATGCCCTGGAAAGAGTACCTATTGCTGGCAAACAATGCCAGTCAGAGGTTAAGAGAGGAGAGTGGAGAAAGCAGTGGATTCCGTTTGGGTTTTGCTCCCGTTGCTGATGGGACAAATATTCCGAAAGGGAAATTCTATTCGGAAGAATATGGCATTTCCTCAGAGGTCCCGATGCTCATCTGCAGTACTTTCCATGAATGGGGGATGTCCCGCACTAATCCTGAGTTGGAAAACATCACTGCTGACGCAGCGAAAGAGATGCTTAAGGAAAGGGCTGGCTTCCGGGGTGGTCTGGGAGATAAAGCTCCGGCAGTCTATGACGCGTATGCCAGAGCATTCCCTGATGCCAAACCTATAGAGATTATGATATTGGTGTCCAGCAACCGCAAAGGGGTGGTTGAAACCGCGACGGCCAAGTTGAATCAAAAGGCTCCGGTGTATGTGGCATGGTTTGGCTGGGAACCACCACTTTTTAGTAATCGGATGCGGGCTTTTCATTGCCTCGATATATGCTTCTGGTTTTATAATACAGATCTGATGCTTTCTCATACAGGGGGTGGCTCACGTCCCAGGAAACTCTCCGAAAAAATGTCCGATGCTCTGCTTCAATTTATGAAAACCGGAGATCCGAATTGTGAATGTCTTCCTGAATGGCCGGTATTCACCGCAGAGAACGGGGAAACCATGATCCTGAACGATGTCTGCGAAGTCCAGAATGATCCGGACAGGGAAGGCCGCGAGGCACTATAATAAATTTTAAGACATTAATAATAAGACTCTTATGAAAACAACTAAACCAACTATGAAAAGTATTGTGCTCTTCGCACTTCTGGGGATTACAAGCGCAAACCTCTTTGGCCAGATGCGGGGGAATCCCGTGGTTTCTCCCGAGTTATCGGATGGGAATGAAGTTACCTTTAAGCTTTATGCCCCAAAAGCAGAGGAGGTGACCATGTACGGTGAGTGGACAACCAGCTACATGGATCGAACTGCACTGGTAAAAAATGATACCGGATTGTGGAGCATAACTGTAGGGCCCCTCGCTCCAGAGGTATACGGGTACGCTTTTCAGGTGGACGGAGTCACGGTACTGGATCCGTCCAATCCTCTGATACGCAGAGACGGTCAGCGGAATGCCAGCCTGATACTCGTCCCCGGAAAAGAGTCGGAAATCTTTGATGTGAAAAAAGTACCTCATGGCACACTATCCAGGGTCTGGTACCATTCAGCCTCCTTAGGCAAGGACCGGCGTATGTACGTGTATACACCCCCTGGCTATAACCATGGAAACGAAGATTACCCGGTCTTATATCTCTTGCATGGTGGAGGGGGAGATGAGGATGCCTGGACCACTCTTGGCAGGGCTCCGTATATCCTGGATAACCTGATCGCAGCCGGCAAAGCCAAGCCCATGATGGTGGTGATGACCAATGGAAATGCATGGCAGACAGCCGGACCCGGAGATTCACCGGATGCGGCGGATGCACCGGCATTCAGCCGCGCAGATTACGAAAAATACAGGGGTAAATTTGAGGAGAGCCTGGTCAATGACGTGATCCCTTTCATTGAGAAAAACTACCGGGTCAAAGCCAGCAAGGATATGCGTGCCATTGCAGGCTTATCCATGGGAGGTGGACATACCATTACCGCTACTACGAATTATCCCGATGTATTTGGATACATAGGAGTGTTTAGCAGTGGAATATTCCAGGCCTATGAAGATTTAGATGGTAAGATGCTCGCTCTTAAAAAGAGCGGCGTCAAAAAATACTGGGTGGCCTGCGGAGAAGATGATTTTGTGATGGAATCCAATAAGAAGCTACTTGAGGTTCTGGATAAAAGTGGTATGGAGTATGAATATTATGAAAACACAGGCGGCCATTCCTGGAAAAACTGGCGGATCTATTTGTCCATGTTC
>SPBY01000253.1 GCA_004525825.1 Bacteroidia bacterium | reverse complement strand
TCAATGATCTTAGGGAGTGGCTTGACGATAACAATACTTATTTCATCAAAGATATGGGTTGCTGTTGTGATGCCTTTGAGTGGTTGAATCAGATTACCATCCGTTGAGTCGGGCACACACATGCCAAAAATGTCGGGTGTAATAACGGCTCCTTCAACAGCTTTGAATTTTGCTCTGTAAAGCAAAGCAGGTTGTCCTGCCCCATATTTATCTTCAATCTTTGTAACTTGATTGTATTGCTGGTAATATTCATTATAATCACCCGACAGGTTAACTTCAATCCAACAGATCCATTTGCTTCCGGGATCTACCCTTGCTCTGGTAATAAAATAACCTGGTTTTGGTGTTGCTCCTGTTACAGCCAGAGAGGCCGGTTTTTCAAAATTGGGTAAATTTTTGGTTTCGTTCTCTATCTTATATACCTCAAACCATTGTGGTAAAGCCACGGGAACTTCTGCCTTACCTTCCCAATCTCCAACAGCAGCACGTCTTGTAACAAATACAGTTTTTTTACTGCCTGTTGACGGGTCTTCAAGCCATATGGCAAATGTAGGTGATTCACCAAAAGCTGATTCCAGTACAAGTTGTTCATTGATATGAATCCTAAATTCAATATCTGTTTTTCCCCACGTACCCCTGTAAGCAAACAATATGATCCCCCCAAAGAGGATAACCAACGGCAGAGAGAAAGTCAAAATTTTGCGCATATCAAACAAATGCATTAGACCTCTGTGGGTAATTCAAAACCCTTTCTATATGTCCCGGCTGCCAGTTCCCTGGCCTTCTGATCGTTGGTAATAGTCTCATGTTCCCCGGAAAAGTAGAGTTGCTTTTTACCGGCACGATAGGAAAGATTGGCCAGATGTATAAGAGTTGCACTTTTATGACCCTCAACAATATTACCGTTCGGTTGATTCCTGGTGCGGATACAATCTATATAGTTACCCAGGTGTGCTTTGAGCGGGAACAGCCCTGACTCCTGGGCAACGATCTGCCGGTCTTTATCATAGACCTGCCAACCCCCGCCCATTCTACCAACGTACATCATATGTTTACTACCGTAGATTACTATTTTTGTAGCATTCTGTTTCCATTCCGGGAATCCATCTCCAAAACGGATTTCAGGCTCTGTCTTTAACATATAGGGTGTAAATTCACCGGACTGTAGAGTCAACACGAAATTACCATAATCGTAAGTTATCGCCTGGTAATCGGGGATATCCCTGTGATCATCAAAAAGATATCTACCTCCTGTGCAATAGACCGATTCTGGAAACCCCGGATCACCCAATACGATTCGTGCCAGGTCCATTTGGTGAATAGAGCCATTTGCCAGAGCCATTCCTCCTGAATAATCCCAGTAGGATTGGTGTGATTTATTCCGTGAAACACTGTAAGGAACATCCGGCGCTGGTCCCAACCACATATTCCAGTCGATAGTTTCAGGTGTTTGCTCACCCTTCTTTTCATTGAAAGGGACAGGACCATCCAGTAATTCCATGACATTAACAGCTACCACATCTCCCAACTGGCCACTCTTGATATAATCTCGTGCTGAAAGGGCATATGGTGCGCTGCGGTTTTGCGTTCCACATTGAACGATTCGTTCATATTTCATTGCGGCTTCGATCATTTTCTGTCCCTCGCCGATATTGAGAGAAATGCATTTCTCAACATACACATCCTTTCCTGCCTGGCATGCCCATATGGTAGCAAGTCCATGCCAGTGTACGGGTGTCGCTATAATCACCCCATCCACCTCCTGATCATCAAAAACCTTACGCATATCCCGTACCCTGACAGGCTTAACCTTTTGTGTCTTTTCAAGTTCACTTATAGCCCTGCCACCGCGTGTATCATCAACATCACATATGTACTTTACTTCAACATTCTTATTAATATCCACAACATTTAAGATCAAATTTGTTCCCCAGTCACCTGCTCCTATTAATGCCAGCACGACCCGGTCATTGGAACCTATCATACTTCCCCCGGTAAATGTTGTCTTTATCTTTTCACGGTAAGGGGGCACCCTGCCAGACAATTGATTATCTGACGGTTCAGCATGTTGCAGATTATCATTCTCCTTCGAATTTGAACAGGAAGTTGCAAGGCCCAGCCCGACCATACTCCAGGACAGGCTACCAAAAAAATGTCTTCGTTTCATCAGTTTTATGGTTTCAGTTGTTTGCAGATCGTACTTTCATTGGATTCACTGTTATAGGAATATACTTCATTTATAATAGTGATCAGGCCTTTATATATAATATTAAAGGTTTTGAAACATAAAAATAATGTAAATTCATATGTTATATAAGGTTTTTGTTTCATAATTATTCTATTTTTAATACATTGTTAATGTAAGAGTAATTTCCGGAGGTCTCCGCTTCATGTTACGGCCTCATTGGTAAAAGTGCTTTAGATCAGCATATTAGATGGGAGTTGACTGCTCAGAAGCACAAATCGCAATAGGATTATAACAAATTGACAAACAAATATGGATCGATCATCTAATAAATCAACGGTAGTAAGAAGAGCTAAGATCTTAGAAGAGCTTGATTTTGCAGGGAAGGTAACGGTAGAGGATCTAAGCAGCAAGCTTAATATTAGCACAGTCACCATTAGAAATGACCTTGCCCACCTCGAAAAGCAATATATGCTGATTAGGGCAAGAGGAGGAGCGATTAAAACAAATTTTTTCAGGATGGGGACCGATCCTTCAATTTCTGACAAGCAAAAGGAATTTCTGAAAGAGAAACAAATGATTGCAAAAGCGGCAGTAAAGCTTATTGAAGAAGGAGACACCATAGTCCTCGATTCAGGAACGACTACAACTGAGATTGCTAAAAACCTTGGACATTTCGAGAATTTGACTATAGTAACGAATGCACTGAACATTGCTATCATCCTCTCAGAGCATAAGGATTTTAACATCTATGTACCAGGAGGAATTTTACGTAAGAAATCCTTATCTCTTGTAGGTGCTCTCGCAGGAGAGAGCATAAAGAAATTTTATTGTGATAAACTATTTCTTGGTGCAGACGGATTTGACACTCTTAATGGGCTATCTACGCCAAATACGGAAGAGGCTCACTTAAATGCATTAATGATAGGAATCGCCAAAAAGGTTATCACAGTTGCAGATTCAAGAAAATTCCATCGCAAGCGCTTTGCTTTTGTTGCAGATCTTTCTAAAATTCATGTTGTTATAACAGATTCGGGGATAAGCGAAGAAGACAAAGCCAGACTAAAAAATATGGGAATTGAAGTAATTATTGCATAGATCCAATTCATCATATTGGCATTCACCTGTCATCCAGGATCGTACCCTCAGTGGCTTCCTGAATTAGAGTATATGTTCTCAGACATTATCCTCGAATTTTCGCTGGAAGCATTACCATGGTGCGAAATCTGCTTTGTAAAATCACCCGGACTGAGGATATAAACAGATTCTGTCCAATGGAGAAGCGGATTGCATTTGTTGTTTCCAGTAAAGAGCCCTGCCGCTTATTCCGGTTGAATAAACTTCCTCAACCTGAGTGATATAATGTTTAAACGCCAGGTCAATAACGGCTTGTGGATTATACGCATACAGGCGGCTTTCTAGCCCGTTAACCTGGACGAAATCCTCAGTCCGGGTAAGTTCCTCTTCCGTAGCTATCCCACCGTAGGGCTTATCTTCCTGGAAATAGAACCCGGCCTTTGCCTTTCCTCCCACTTCTCTGGCAACTTCCAATCCGGCTTCGCGGGTAATAAAATGATCGATGTGCTCTTTAATGGCTATCGGAAAAATAAGTGCGGTATCTTCCTGCCCGGCCCATTGCCTTACCAGCTGCTTCATCCGTTCAAATATCAATTCATCGTTCCGGGAAAAGTCTTCATACATTCCATGAGGAAACTCCATCTCGCTGTCAGCCATTGTTTTTCCACGGGCAAAGCATTCATCCTCACCCATGATCTGGTACACATAATTAAAAGGTCCCAGAAGCTCATTAATGCAATCCTGATCCTCAATAATGCGGTTGCCCGTTGCCAGTTTAATTCGTTCCAGGCTTGTATCATAATTGGCTGCACCTGAATGTGCCATGTAATTACTTCTGGAAAAAATCAGGTTGAAATGAAAATTCTTCGTTTCAAGCAACCCCACATTTTTAAGTTCAAGTATGTATCCGCCAAGCATAAAAAGGACATCATCGAAATGAGGTGAGAAAACCACTATGCTTTTTTCAGGGATTAGCTTTTGGATCGAATAAATCTGCATTATGTTATTTTTAAAACAGTTTTCCAAATTTCTGAGACATCTTCAGTCCGGATTGATGAATATACTGTTCAAGTGAAAGGGCATCAGCCCCTTCGTGAATAGTATCAGCAGAGCTTACCGACAGGGAAGCCAAAACCGTCCCAAGTTCAACAGCTGTTTGCAAGGGGGACTGGTTTATATCCAAATTGCTATATCCCTTAAAAAGAGAAAGTCCACAGCAAATGCCAATGATGGTTCCCGCCAGGAAGGCATCGCCGGCCCCGGCTGTGGATACAACCTTTGTTTTAAGCGATGGTGTAAATTCATTCTGGTTTTTGTAATAGCAATAGCTTCCGTGAACCCCGTCTGTAATCAAAACAGCCATTTCCGGGTTGATACTTTTGAGTCTGGAGGTACAGGCTGTAACGATTTTGACTGTTTCGGTCCGGTCATCTTTAATCCCTGAAATATGGCGTGCTTCGTCAATATTAATCGCCAGCAGGCTGGTAAGGTCGAATCCTTTTAACCTGGTAAAAACTTCTACCTCTGTAGGAAGGACCGAAGCTACATTGAAAAGGCCATGCTCATTACCGTGACTTAACAGGCTGATACGTGTCTCAACCGGAACTTCCGGGGCAGCCAATACAATTCCTTCCCTGCCATTCATCTGGTAATGCTCAAAAAAAGAGGTAATATCCTGCGGTTTTACCAGGTTACTGGCACTGTTCGCGCTTGTGATGTTACCACCCGAATGATCGGGATATTGATAACATACACTGAAAAGTGTGGCGGCATTATTGCTAACGGTAATATGACTTGTGTCCATTCCTGCCAGTTCCATCATCGACCGCAACCGGTAACCTTGATCGTCGTTCCCTATCTTACCAATCGGAAAGGATTGAAATGAACCCATTTTACCAGCACCAAGAAATACGGCTATATAGTGCATGATGATATGCTGTTTGCAGTAATCCCGGAAAGATTCAAGTTTACCCAGGCGGCTTTCATTACGTATCAGAGTATGGTTTCCTTCCATCGAGAAAAAGATACCGGAGCCGATTCCTCCTGTTCCAATGATATGATTATACCGAAGCAATTTGCCTTTTGATGGTTTTAAAGCTGTCATGCATTAATCCCTTTAAATTCCCATTCAGGATTCTCTGAAATCGGATGTGAAGAGGTGTCGATCGTTGCAGTTATCAGCGCATCCGAATGCTCCTG
>SPBY01000564.1 GCA_004525825.1 Bacteroidia bacterium | reverse complement strand
TGGTTCACCTGGGGCAGGGGGATCCGGTATTCCAGTGCCGTGTCCGGCTGGATGGGCACCGCGTGCTCGTAATCCTCCCTATACCTTCCGCGGAAGATATCGCCACTGATCATCAGCTGGAAGCCCGACATCACAAAATCCTCCTCCACCCCGGCATAGACATCGATGAGCTTCACCACCCAGTCGGCATCGCTTCCTGTGGTCTCCGCAAACAGCTGGGCCAGGACCGGTCCACGCACGGTGAGGGCTTCCGTAAGCGGCTCACTCACCCAGGTGACCATATCGGGACGCCCGTCCACGAAGCGCTGGTCCTCCACCAGCCAGCGCTGCCAGGCCTTTAAGGCCGGTTCATTGCTGTAATCGACATTCCAGATGGGTCTCGGCTTGAAGGGAATCGGGTGGTCCGGATCGGAGAGGTAGCCGGTAAAGGCACCTTCCTCATCCGGCGGAGTGAAACTCAGTAAGCCGTCAGGCTGCAGGTAGAAATGCATCTCCTCGCCGGCAGGCGGCCAGCACTCGAAGGTCAGCCACCGGTTCGTTCCGGTCTCAAACACCGTCACCGGGGCAGGCAGTTCCGCTTCGCCTTCATGGAGGAAATGGCGCAGGAATGGGGCCAGCACCTCTTTCCTGAACCGCTTGGAAGTGTTCTCGCCGAACTGCAGGTCTCCCAGGCTGCTGCCATCCTCGGCATGCTGATCGTGGTACCAGGGCCCGGCGGCAAAGAAATTCAGATTGTTGGCGCTATCGAAGCGTTCCAGGGCGGCATAGGCTGCAGGAGAACCAGAGATATCCTCCTGGTCCCAGCATCCGTGTACATGCAGTGCCGGTACCAGCCGCGAAGGCGAGTCGAACCACTGGTCGGCAGCCACCTCCTTCCAGTAGGGGCCGTAGGCGGGGTATTCCATAAGCTTGTCCCACATCTCGTGCCGCTCATCCAGCCGGGTACCCAGGCTCAGATCCAGGGCTCCCTGGGGAAGCAGCCAGCTATAGAACTCGTTCTGGTCGTATTTAAAAGAGATATAGTTATCGGTTTGGGTTTCCATGCCATAGATAAAATCGAAGGCATAGGCTCCCCGGAAGGCCCCCCAGTGAAACCAGTCATCCGCCTTCCAGGTATCCACCACCGGGTTGAAGGGGACGGCTGCCGCCAGGGCCGGGTGCGGGTCGCGCATGGCGGCCAGGGTGAGCCAGCCAGGGTAGGAGGTGCCCCAGACCCCGACCCGGTTGTTGGTGGAGAGGTTCTTCACCAGCCAGTCGATGCAATCCCATGCATCGGTGGTCTCGTCGGTGCTTGTCGTGTTGAAGGGTCCTCTCGGTGCCCGGTACATGAAATATTCGCCTTCCGATCGGTACCGGCCCCGGATATCCTGGAACACATAGATGTAATCCTGTCCCATGAATTGTGTCCCCATCACTGCCTGGAGGCTGGATGCGGACAGATCGCCGGTTGCCCGGTTCGCATTGTAGGGGGTGCGCTGCAATAGCACGGGCAAGGGTCCGGCCGGCTCCTTAGGTGAAAGGATCAGGGTATAGAGCCGGATGCCGTCGCGCATGGGGACCATCTCCTCCCTGACGGTGAAGTCGGCTTCGGGAAGGGCCTTGCGGGAGGGCTCCCGGGCAGCTGCGCCCATCAGGGAAGATAAAGCAATGATCAGCAGGAACAGGTGCTTGCGCGATGATCTGGAAATAGTTGTTTTCATGACTAAAAGGGTTTGACAGGATGTGACTATTGAGTGTAATCGACTGTGAGTTCATGGTTTTTGCCCGGTTCCACAGTTACAAAAGCGTATTCCGAGCCTTTTACCTGTTTGATGCAGGCAGGGACCTCTTCCCCGTTAAGGGTAATCCTTTTGATCGTTTTACCGCCATAACTGGCCGGAATCATACAAGTGAGCCCGCTGCTATGCTTTAAAGAGGAACTTAAGGTGAAAGATAATTGATGGTCCCACCAGCTTAGCTTGCTAAAAGTGGCTTCGTCCCTCATTTTAACAAAATCCAGCAGGTTTGCCGCCGTCCACACGGGTATGCCCCTGCTGTTTGCATAGGCCAGCATCTTGAGCAAGGGTTCTTTGGAGAAGTCATATTCATCGTTATGCGCTTTGATGCTGACAAACGAATAGATCTCATCGTTTAAACTTCTGTCAACTAATCCTTTAAAGCTCTTATAAAATCCTTCGGGATTATTGCTCTCATTGTACTGCTGATCGTAAACTGCATTAAAATGCTGGTACACATGTATGGTTTTACCCTGTGCATTTGCAAATTTCATCACCAGTCCGCTTCCCCCATGGAAGCCCTGATGGATACCCGGTGTTCCCAGGTAAAAGGCCCCCTGATTTGAATGGATGTCGTAAAGCGGATAGTTGATGTCAAGGTCTATTCCGTTTTTTTCTTCCAGCATGGCCTGAGCCCCGAAATCCTGTTGGCCGCTTGAATCTCTACCACACCAGACAAACCAGTGGTTGACGACCGTACGCACCTGCACCCCGAATTTCGTTTCAATCTCTTGCTTCTTGTTTTTCAGCACTTGATCCATATGGTCCCAGTCCGGTTGGCCCGCTTCCTTTGTATCGTCCGGGTGGCCTGCAATTTCGAAGCCCTTGGAGGTCCAGTGATCGACCCAGTTTTTGGAAACCTTATCTGTTTCGAGGATGTAAAGAGACATTTTTGCCCCCATGGAGTCAATATCCCGGAACTGAGGTTCAAAATCGGCTTCGGTCCTGTATTCGCCATCGTTGGTAAGTGTAACAAGGCATTTTAAGGTGTCGGGGAAATACCAGAAACGTGGCAATGGCTTTGTATAGTGAGTCATGTACCGGATGCAATTTGACAATAGCGCCATCTGCTGATCCGCCTG
>SPBY01000511.1 GCA_004525825.1 Bacteroidia bacterium | reverse complement strand
TACTACTTCTTAATGTATTTTCGGGTGGTATTGGTTTCCGGACCTTCCATCTTGAGAATATACAATCCCTTGTATTCCCCTGTAATGTCCAGGGTGACCACACCCCCGGCCGACCTGAAGTCCTCAGTTCTGATCAGCCTCCCGTCTGCAGTATATATCCTCACTGAATAATCTCCGGCAGAAGGCAGATCCATCATGATCAGACCTTCCCCCGGATTGGGCCAGATATTGAGTGTCTTATTCTCAAGGTAGGAGACTGCAGAGGGCCATCCGGCATAGATTCCCTCGTTACTTACAGTATAATTCAAACCGGAAACTATCTGATTTCCAGCAATGGTCACCTCATGGGTACTCAACATTTCCAGACCTGCCACATCCACCACCAGGATATATTCACCATCAGGCACATTGTCGAAAACAAACATCCCCATCTCATCGGTCTCCACATAGGCAACCACCTCTCCTGCCATGGTGGATTTTTTTGACTTACCCAGCAAAATTACTCCAGTTCTCTTTGAAGGTTGGGCCATGGTTCCCTTCAGAAAGGTTCCTTCCTCGGTGGAAATAGTGCCCGACAGTTCTCCTGATCCATCCATGGAGGTAAATTTCGGGATCTCTGACAGTAAGATATTGGTAGTATTGGTATTAAAATCAGGAGTGATATCAACGAACTGGGCATTCTGCCATCTCACGTTGTTCCCGTAATAGGAGGGGATACCATTGGGATATTGCACCAGGTTTGTCATTGCCTGAAGTCTATAATTTCCTGGATATAGGTGTGTAAACTGGAAGGATCCGTCATCCTCGATCAAAGAGGAATCTACCACCGGATAGCCTCCCCAGGGGGTCGATTTAAAAGCCTTTACCATGCCCGGGTAAACCGGAGTTCCCAATGCATCGGTCACCAGTCCCCCGAGTACCATATCCGGAGCTAGTTCCACCAGCCAGTTGGAATAGGGATTCTGCTGGGAATTCATCACAGAGCCGCCAATCACCAGGTCGTTGGCTTCATTCAGCTTTAGGGAAGTGAATGTCTCCCCGTTGGGAAGGACCTCCATATCCATTCCATAAAGATTGTAGAAATATGGACCGTTCAGCAAGTTGGCATTGTTGTACCACAGGGCTTTTCCGTTATAATCCAGACCCACATGAAAAACAAAACTACTGGCATCCACCGCTAGCTCATTGATCCCTTCCATATCCTGATTGTTCTGGTTTGCTCCCATCAGACTTACATTACCCGTACGATCCATATCAAAACCCAGGATATCTGCATTATCACTGGTTACGCTGTATCCCCAGAGCTCATCACCCGTATCCAGGTCAATGGCGGCCACAAAGATACCATCGGCGAATTCATGATCTAGGGGTCTTCCTGCCACAGTAAATGGATCATTCCCCCTGCCAAAGAAACCCGTCATATAAAGTCTTTTGTTCTTCCAGTTGATCGCATCATGAGGGAAGTTATCCCTGAACGCATCGCTCTGAGCACTTTTTTTCTCTTCATTGGCTTTCCCCATGCTATGAAAGGTAGCGGTCCAGATGGGTTTCCCGCTATGGTCCATGCGGTACACAAAATGGTTCGCATAGTTCATCCCATCGGGAAATGATACCACCATTTCCCCCAGCTGAAAATACCCGGTAGTGGTTATTCCTGCCACCACAAAATCGCCGTTGGGCATGGGGAATCCCTCAAATTGCTCCGTGGCATAACCGAAGCCATTCATGCTACCGTCCTGTACCCAGATGGGATTCCCGGCCCCATCCAACAATACGGAAAAGGTCCCGAAACTATCCGTATAGGGAGGCAGGGTCCGGCCCATGATCAGAGGAGCACTCTCGCTTCTGTAGGTACCAGTGATCAGAAGCTCTCCTTGATTTCCAGGATGAACATTGATTCGATTGTAATAGGGAGAGGTTCCAGAGGCATTCATATCAAATCCAGCCTCGTATACCCAGTCCAGCTCAAGGTTGTAGTTATACTTGATCACATAGAAATAGTCCCCGGAAAAATCCTTTCCCAGGATTCCATAATCAATGAGCTCCATGGGCTCATAGGCCGCCCCAAACACATAAACCGATCCATCTGCCGGATCCATGATAAACTCGGAATAGACATACTGACTGTAGGTAAGATTCCATATCTTCCTGAATTTTTGAAGCTTACATCCCGGATCATAAGTGGCAATAAACTCCATCTCATCCGCTGCATCCAGGGGAATGGTATTACCGCTTACATTCACATCGCTTCTGGAAAGGGCCGCTACTGTAAGTCCCCCGTTAAAAGCAAAAGCATTTTGTACATCCATGGAATAGGTATTGGCCTGAATGGTGTTTGAGAACTGGACCGTTCCGTTCCTGTCATATTTCAGAAAATATATGAACCCATAATCCGAGTTTATTTCGGTAAGCTCGGGGTGACCGGTTGATGTGGAGTTGGTAGAACCAATCCAGTAGAAAGCATCCGCACCGGCTTCCACGAGGTAGGAACTATTTGGATATTCGTAAAGGGGCACCACATCTGCGCTGCCGACCACCAGTTGCTGACCATTCAGCAAGGCGGCAGTGAGAAGAAAAATTCCAAGAAGTAGATTTTTTTTCATGGTATCTAATGTTAGGTTTATTTCAAATATCTGATCCCCATCACCAGGATATCATCCACCTGGTCCTCTCTTCCCGTCCATGTTTTAAGCTCCATTTCAAGAAGACTTAGCTGAGTTTTGGCTGGCTCACCACTGATCCGAGATAACAGTCTTTTGAAAGGCCAGGCTTTGTATTTTGATCCCTTCTCCCCTCCGAACTGGTCTGCAAATCCATCCGAGTATAGGTAGATCATATCCCGGTCCTCGAGCTGGATTTTGTGGTTGGTAAAGAGTCCTTCTTCCCCCTCGTGTTTGCCTATAGGCATTTTATCTGCTTTGTATTCAATTAATTCACCATTGCGTACTATCACCAATGGATTGTAGGCCCCGGCATACTCAAGAATATCCAACTGCGGATCGATCACCACCAGTGTAACGTCCATTCCATCCCTGGCCTGATCAACCTCATCCTTATGAGACATGGACCGGATAATATTCGTCCTAAGACGATCCAGAATCTTGGAAGCCTTGAGAATTCCTTCATGGTTCACAATCTCATTGAGGAAAGTGAGGCC
>SPBY01000381.1 GCA_004525825.1 Bacteroidia bacterium | reverse complement strand
GAAATCACTGGCCCTGAAATTCCTGATTTACGGGACCCTGGCAGAGATCTTTGCCCGGGAAACCGGAATCAATAAGGGACTGGGTGGTTCCATGCATGCATTCTTCACCCCCTTCGGGATCTATCCCAACAATGCCATTGTAGGTGGATCGGGCGATATTGCAGTGGGTGCAGCACTATACAAAAAGGTTAACCGGAAACCTGGCATCGTAGTGGCAAATATAGGGGATGCTTCGCTGGGTTGCGGACCAGTCTGGGAGGGACTGACCTTTGCAGCCATGGACCAGTTCCGTGAGCTGTGGGAAGGCGATATGAAGGGTGGACTGCCCATCATCTTTAACATCATGAACAACCAGTATGGCATGGGGGGACAGACCTGCGGGGAGACCATGGGTTACTCCATAGCGGCCCGGGTTGGAGCCGCCCTGAACCGGGAGAAAATGCACACCGAGCGTGTAGACGGATACAATCCCCTGGCGGTGATCGATGCCTACGACAGGAAGATGAAGATCATCGAGGAGAAGCGGGGACCGGTGTTCCTCGATGTGCTTACCTACCGTTTCAGCGGACATTCACCCTCCGACTCTTCTTCCTACCGTTCCAAAGAGGAGATCGAAGCATGGGAATCTGTGGATTCCATAGTCTCCTACGGTCTGGAACTGATAGCATCAGGAGTGACCGACCAGGCCACCCTGGACCAGGTCCGGCAGGAATGCGATGAACTGATCATGGGTGCTTTCAAACTGTCCATCGACGATGAGCTAAGTCCACGAATGGACCTGGTGAAATATCCCGGACTCATCGGGGACATGATGTTCTCCAATGAATCGGTCGACCGGATGGGGGAGGGTACCCCCGATGTGAATCACCCTCTGGAGGAGAATCCAAGGGTGAAGCAGATTGCCGGCAAGGAACGTTTTGCCTTTGATGCCAATGGCAAAGCTCATTCAGCCATGAAACAATACCAGTTCCGTGATGCCATTTTTGAGGCCATTGCAGATCGTTTCTACAAAGATCCCACGCTGGTGGCCTATGGGGAGGAGAATCGTGACTGGGGTGGGGCTTTTGGGGCTTATCGCGGACTTACCGAGGCGCTGCCCTACCACCGGCTGTTCAATTCCCCCATCTCCGAAGGAGCCATCGTGGGGACGGCCATTGGGTATGGCATGTGCGGGGGAAGGGTGATCCCGGAGATCATGTATTGCGATTTCCTGGGTCGTTCGGGCGATGAGGTATTTAACCAGCTTCCCAAATGGCAGTCCATGAGCGGAAACCTGATCAAGATGCCGGTGGTACTCAGAGTATCGGTGGGTTCCAAATACGGAGCACAGCACTCCCAGGACTGGTCTTCCCTGGTAGCGCATATTCCAGGGCTCAAGGTGGTTTTTCCGGCCACCCCTTACGATGCCAAGGGATTGATGAATGCAGCCTTGCAGGGGACCGATCCTGTGGTTTTTTTCGAGAGCCAGCGGCTCTATGGAATTGGGGAGGAGTTTCACACAGAGGGAGTGCCCGAAGGCTATTACGAGATTCCCATCGGAGAGCCTGATATCAAACGTGCCGGGGCGGATGTGACCATTCTGACCATTGGAGCCACCCTTTACAGGGCCATGGAGGCAGCGGATGAACTGCAGGAGAAGTATGGCATGTCGGCCGAGATCGTCGATGCACGCTCGCTGGTCCCATTCAATTACGATCTGGTTCTGGAATCGCTGAAAAAGACCGGAAGGATACTCCTGGTAAGTGATGCCAGCGAAAGGGGATCTTACCTGAAGGATTTGGCTCACAATATAACTGAGCTGGGATTTGATGACCTGGATGCTCCACCGGTGGTGGTGGGTTCAAGGAACTGGATCACCCCGGCCTATGAACTGGAGGACTATTTCTTTCCCCAGCCCTCCTGGATCCTGGATGCCATTCACGAGAAGATTGTACCTTTAAAGAACCATAAGACCACGCAGAACTTCACTTCCGGTGAACAGCTTCGCCGAAGCAGGCTGGGCGTTTAATACCTTATATTTCATGGGCTTTTTCGATTCATTTCCCGACCGAACCACACTGCTTGATTCCAGCGGGAAAGGGCATCCTGATTTCCCCCTGAAAGTGAACAACCACATTCATACACCCTATTCCTTCAGTGCCTTTGACAGCATTGATGAGGCGGTGAAGAGTGCCCGGGCAGAAGATATCAGGATCTTGGGAATCAACGATTTCTATGTGACCGACGGCTATGCTGAATTCATTGATAAATGCCGGAAGCACCTTATGTTTCCCCTTCTGAATATAGAACTTATCGGGATCAGTAAAGTGGATCAGGAGCATGGGATCAGAGTCAATGATCCCGGTAATCCGGGTCGTACCTACATCAGTGGGAAAGGATTACCCCATCCTTCAGCCTTGCCCGAGGACCAGCAAAAGAAATTGGACCGGGTGGTGGAGGAAAGCAACGGGCAGGTGGCCCGGATGATCGACCTGGTTAACCGTTGGATGGAGCTTCAGAAGGTAGGACTCTCTCTTTCCGTGGAGGAGATCATGGAAGAACATGCCGAACATTTGCTGCGCGAGCGCCATGTGGCCAAAGCAATCAGGGTAAAACTTGAAGAGCAGGCTGGAAGTGATGAGGAATTCTATGGCCTTCTGGAACGGATTTATGGAGGCCTATCTTCGGAAAAGCAGCGCGGAGATATTGCAGGCCTGGAGGAAGAACTACGCGCCAGGCTCCTCAAGGCAGGCGCCCCTGCATTTGTTCCGGAAGATGAAAAGGCATTTATGAGTGTGGAAGAAATCGTCCGGATCATTGAGGATTCCGGAGGGATTCCTACCTATCCCATGTTGCTGGACGGGGCCGGGGGAAAGATCACCGAATTTGAAAGCGACAGGGAGGCTTTGCTGTAGGAGCTAAAAAAGCGCGGTTTCCGGTCCGTGGAGATGATTCCCATGAGGAATCGCATAGAGGTACTCAAAGAGTATGCAGAGTATTTCTACGATCATGGTTTCATGGTCTCTTTTGGTACCGAGCACAACACTACCGCCATGAAACCCCTTACAGTGGCCTGTGCAAATGAAACACCCCTGGACGATACCCTGATGAACATCTCTTTCAAGGGCGCAGCCTGCCTGGCTGCACATCAGTACCTGCTTGCCAAAGAGGGTCCCCATTACCCCGAAGAAGGCCGGGAGGAACTGGAACACCTGGGTTTTGCGGTCTTGAATCACTATTTCTTAAATTCTTAATCTCTATATGCTCATGGAAGAGAAGAAAAAACAGATACTGGAACTGATTCCCGGCATTCGCATGATCATCTCCACTCACTCTTTAAAGAGCGGCAGTTTTGTTCCCCTCGACCAGCTGAACGAAACCGACCCGGAGAAGATCACCATCCGCCTGGGAAGAAGCATCTCTGTGTTCAAGGGAGATCCAGAACAGATCCTTGAAAAGGTGAAGGCCGCCAAAGAGGAGATTGGCGAGTATCTTTTTATTGAGGAGCTGGGGCTCCTGGGACTCTCCTTCAACAAATCTAGTGTGGAGCAGAAACTGGCCACCGTACGCAAAGAGAGCAGGGGAGCCTATCTGCCTGAGCATGTGGCCTCTCCACAGATCGAAAAGCCTCTCTTCAACAAGGTGGTAGCCATAACAGGCGGAGCCATGGGTTATGGTGAAGGCATAGCCAGGCAGCTGTTTGCAGAGGGAGCCAATGTGGTCATATTGGACATAAACGAAGAGGCAGGCTGGGCCCTGACAAGGGAATTAAACAGCCAGATCTCCACCAACCGTGCCTGGTTTGTAAAGGCCGATGTAAGAAGCCTGGATTCCATGAGGGAAGCGGTTTATGAAACGGTTTTGGAATTCAGCGGACTGGATGTGATGATCAGCAATGCAGGGGTATTAAAGGCCGGAAGCATTGAGGACCTGGAACCCGATGATTTTGATTTTGTGACTCGTGTGAACTATTATGGCTACTTCAACTGTGTGAAAGCTGCGGTGCCCGTCATGAAGCTTCAGAACCGGTTTTCAGAAGACAATTTTGGCGACATCATCCAGATCAATTCCAAGTCGGGACTGGAGGGAAGCAAAAGGAATTTCGCCTATGCCGGCAGCAAATTTGCCGGAGTGGGACT
>SPBY01000618.1 GCA_004525825.1 Bacteroidia bacterium | reverse complement strand
CCCAGCTTCGATGCAATCTCAGGGATGGTCATATCCATCCCCTTGAAGGCATTGGACGAGGTCCTGGATTTAACCTGCAATCCGCCCACCTGTCCCATATCAACAATCAAGGAAGCTTGCATACCCGATACAAAGTAGTCCAGCTGGTCGTCGCCGGTAAAATTATCAAAGGGAAGAATCACCAAAGATTGAATATCTCCTGCTTTAAGCCCTTTGGATCCACCCATAATGTTGAAGGTCACCAATCCTATAATCACCACAAAGCTCACATAGGTAGCAATCCGCCAGGCATTGGGAACCTTTGCTTGTTCCGTTGCATCTGTCTCCTCTGCCGCTTTGGTCTTCTCAATTCCCTCCGGCGTCAGGTCATAGATCCAGGCGAGGATGATGGCCAGGGGAAATCCCACTGCCAGGACCACCACCACAATGGTGGAGAGCTTGGGAGGCAGATTCAACGGTTCGGTAAGGTTGTTTACCAACTCAATAAGCACAAAGGATGCGGAAGCATAGACGGTGATTACATGGACCACCCTGCGTCGTTTCAGCTCCTGCCAGAATTGGGATAATTTGCTGCGTTTTTGAGGCATCTGCATTTTACTAATCCGCTAAAGGCAGGTTCAATTTCTTCAGGAGTTGATTAAGCCTGGGATCTTCTATTTTGAACGGTTCCCTTGAAAACCAGTTCATCCCTACATAGGGGATACTGGCATCCTGCTCCTCATAGGCCTTTTCTATCCAATCCATGGCTAAGGAGGGATTATCTGCGGCTGCATACACCAGCGCTAAATCGCAAGGTACTACATGACCCGTATTTAAATATTTTTCAGCAAGTAAGCTTACGGCCGCTGGAAAGCCCTCCTTTTCATTTACGTCCAGGATTTCCATACTGGTTTGTTTGTCAATGGACAGAGTGCCCATCCAGGGATCAAGTGCTTTAGAATATTCTTCCGTATATAAATATGCGAGGTATATTCCCGTCAGTGCAGCAGCATTGCCCGGAGCAAGCGACAATGCAAGCTCTCCCAACTCAATAGCTTTTTCACATTCATCTGTCAATGCCAGAACCATGGAGGATAAGCCCAGGACCATGGGATTCATGGGATCCAGGTCTACGGCTATGTTGGCCTGCGCTAAGGCTGCTTCATCTCTTTTCAGAATCAACAGGAGATGGCCATAATACAAATGAGCTAATGCATCACTTGGATTGATTTTCAGTACGTTTAATAATTCTTTCTCTCCTTTCTCCCAGTTCAATTCCGTCCAGACACTGGCCAGGGCACTGACATACTGAACAAATGCAGAATTGGGATCCAGCTTTGAAGCTTTTTCGAGACTCTCGTATATCCTTGGTATGGTGATGGATGGTGGAGCAAATCCCCTCTGCCTGATGGCTATCCAGTAATAGGCTACTCCTGCATAGGGAGGTGCCCAATCGGGATCTATCTCAATGGCTCTGGTGAAATACTCCAGGGCCAGTTGGATCGATTCGCCTGTAAATAGTTCCCAGTTATACAGGCCTTTCAGATAATAATCGTATGCTTCAATGTTGACGGTACTGGCCTGGGCCAGTAATTTCTCTTCACCCGGGGTGAGTTGTACCATAACCTCATCCGCAATCTGTTTGGTTACCCGGTTATAGAGGCTCATGATCTTACTTTTTTCCTCCTTGTATTCACCGATCCAGATTTGTTTTTCTTCGGGAAATGGAGTGATGACCCGGATCTGTATGCATATGCTGTCCCCATAACACATAACTGTGGGCTCAACCACTGCATCGGCATTCAATTCAAAGGCCATATCAGGCAAGGATATATCCTGATCCTTATATATACTGGCTGTGGTTTTTGAAATGACACGAAGGCCGCTAAGCTGTCCAATGTCACCAATCAGGGAAGAGTGCATTCCGGATGCAACATAGTCCAGGTTATCATCGCCCGTGAAATTTTCGAAGGGAAGGACCAGCAGGGATTGAATATCTCCTGCCCGGAGGGTCTTGGTAGGGCCAATTACATTAAAAACAACAAGAGCAACAATCACCACCAGGCTGATATAGGTGGCTGCTTTCCATCCCCTGGAATCCGGAGCTTTGTATTCGGTAGGGATCTCCTCAAGTGCTTTGGTTCTTTGCATCCCCTCAGAGGTAATGTCATAGAACCAGGCAATGATCATATTAATGATTGCTCCCAGGACCAGAATCCACAGCACCAGGTCGATGCTCCAGTCGGGAAAATTCCACCGTGGAAATATGATGGTGGAGGCTTCCAGGATGATAAAGGCGGTTCCTGCATAAATGGCCAGGGAACGGAGGACTTTTCGTCTTTTTACCTCTTTCCCGAAACGGGAAAATCTGCCAGGGGATTGGGGCATGATGTGCAAGTGTTGATTATATGCAATTTACGATCAAAATAGATGCAAGTCAAGCAAGCTAAATCTGGATATACCCCAATATTTCTTTGTGACTTATCGGGCCACCCTTGCTGATTCGTGAAATGAGCCATGATACTATCATATGTCACCGTCAAATG
>SPBY01000249.1 GCA_004525825.1 Bacteroidia bacterium | reverse complement strand
CGGGGAAAGGCCCTGTAAGCCTCCAGCAACCATTGCAATTGGATCTGAACCCATCCTTCTTCAGGAACCTGGTCCCTGAGGTCAGCCCCATAACAGGTTTGTCCTTCAAACTTGGGATTCCTTGCCACCCCCGGAATCTCTTCGGGGATAAAACTGAAATCACTTGTCAGATCGGGATGCCCGTATACTTCAAAAGGCATGGCAGTTCCCCTTCCCTCACTCATCACGGTTCCTTCGAAAAAACAGGTAGAAGGATACATCCTGATGGCATGATCGTTGCCCAGGTTTGGAGAAGGACTCACCGGCAGGGAGATAGATTCGCCATGGAAGTAATCCTCGCAGGGGATCACCGTGAGCTCACATTGCAGGCCCCCTTTCAACCAGCCCTCGCCATTGATCATCCCTGCCAGCTCACCCATGGTAAGGCCATAGACCACCGGAATGGGGTGCATGCCCACAAAAGTGGCAAAGTCCGGATCCAGGACCGGACCGTCCACATAGCCTCCGTTGGGATTGGGCCGGTCGAGTACCAGCAAGGGAATATCATTCTCTGCACATGCCTCCATCACATAGTGGAGGGTGGAGATATAGGTATAAAATCGTGCTCCCACATCCTGGAGGTCGAACACCACCATCTCAATTCCTTCAAGCACATCGGCCCCGGGCTTCTTGTTGCTGCCATATAGCGATACCACAGGTATTCCGGTAAAAGGATCGGTTCCATCTTCCACCTTCACCCCCGCGGCCATGTCACCCCGGAATCCGTGTTCTGGAGCAAATACCTTGACAATCTGTTCTTTAGATATGCCACTGCCTAAGAGGGAGTCTACCAGGTGTCTTTCTCCCACCACGGAAGTATGGTTGGCCACCAGGGCAATCCTGTGGCTTCCGATGATCGGAAGGTAGAGGTCGGGACGATCTGCACCGCTTTTGACCGGATTCTCTTCCAGTGAGCAGAATGCCAGCAGGCTCTGCAGGATCAGTATTGTGTAAATCATCCATCTAGCCATCGGGCAAAAATAAGCAAAAGATGGTTACATTTGATGAACTGAATTGAGAATCCTTGAATACCGAACTCTTTATCGTTCGCCGCATGATCGGCAGCAGAAAGGCCGGACGCAGTTTCTCGCGTTCCATTGTGGGCATCGCCATTTTTGGCATCGCACTCAGCCTGGCTGTGATGATTGTCGCCGTGGCCATTGTCACCGGATTTAAGAATGAAATTTCCAACAAGGTCACCGGATTTGGTGCCCACATCCAGATCCTTAACCACGATTCGAACCTCTCCTATGAAACAGCCCCTGTCCCGGCCCGGCTGGAAGGAGTAAGCAGGGTGGGTGGACTGGAAGGGATCAGAAATGTTCAGCCTTTCGCCATCAAAGCCGGGATCATCAAGACTGGTGAAGAGATTCACGGGGCCGTACTCAAGGGAATCGATGGAACATATGACTGGACATTCATTGAAAAGCACCTCACGGAGGGTACTCTCTTTAGGGTCACCGATACTGCCAGAACCAACCAAGTGGTGCTCTCACAATCCACCGCCAGCCTGCTGAAGCTGGGTGTTGGAGACGGTTTCACCATGTATTTCATACAGGATCCACCCAGGGCCAGGACCTTTACCATCAGCGGAATATACAATACAAGCCTGGAGGAGTTCGACCGGCTATACGTTTTTGCTGATATCAAGCAGGTTCAGAGGCTGAACAACTGGCAGGAGGGTGAGGTTAGCGGATATGAAGTGCTCATCGATGATATGGACGATCTCCCTGAACTTACAGAGGAGGTGAGGGAGCTGGTGGCTTTTGATTTCCTGGAGGATGGCAGCCGCTTAAAGGTGGATAACACCCTGCAGAAGAATTCCCAGATTTTTGACTGGCTGAAGCTCCAGGATATGAACGTGGTGGTCCTGGTCATCCTGATGCTGGTGGTGGCCGGCTTCAACATGATCTCGGGATTGCTGATCCTGATCCTGGAACGGACCAACATGATCGGGATCCTGAAAGCACTGGGCACCAAGAATGCTTCGGTCAGGAAGGTCTTTCTCTACCAGTCGGGCTACCTGACTCTGGTGGGACTTGCATGGGGAAACCTTTTCGGACTCGCCATCTGCCTGGCTCAAAAGTACCTGAACCTGATCCCGCTGGACCCAAGTTCCTACTACCTCGATACGGTTCCCATCAACCTGAACCTGCTCCACATTCTGGCACTCAATGCAGGCACCATGGCCATAACCTTCCTGTTCCTATTGATTCCTTCCATGATCATATCCAGGATCTCGCCGGATAAAAGCATTCGTTTCAACTAATACAATGATGCACACGACGTACCGGGAATGGTGGAAAGATATGCTGCAAAAGGCACTGCCGGGTGAATCTGCCCAGTTACTGATGGCCCCCACATTCCGGGGCAATTTCCCCGATCAGGGAGAAGCCGTCAGGGCCGCGGTGCTGGTACTTCTCTATCCGGCCGACAGTGAGATTCACCTGGTGTTAATGAAGCGCAACGAATATGACGGGCCCCACAGTGGACAGGTAAGTTTCCCCGGCGGAGCCTGGGAACCGGATGATCTTAACCTGGAACAGACTGCCATCAGGGAGACCAGGGAGGAAATAGGAGTCACAGACAGTATCGAGATCCTTGGAGCCCTGACTCCTCTCCATATACCGGTCAGCAATTTCATGGTAAGTCCCTTTGTGGGTTGGACCGATGACACTCCCAAATTTCACCCCGACCGATCGGAGGTACAGTACCTGATTGAAGTCTCTCTCAGGGAACTGCTGGAGCCTGCCATTCGCGATTCGGAAACCTTGTATCACCACGGACGGACGGTGGAGGCACCCTTTTACCGTGTGGGTAAAAACAAGATCTGGGGAGCTACTGCCATGATGCTGAGCGAATTTCTACAATTGGCTGCCAGGATGCGATAACATCGCTGTTCATGATATTTTTGTAGTGCTCATAGCGGCCCATGATCTGTTTCACAAAATTGCAGGTCTCGATCCCCCTGGCATAACCATATTTTACCACAGGGTCGGTGTAGTAGGCGGGATCTGATTTCCTTAAAAGCCATTCGTCCACACTGCCGTGCCAGACATTGGGATCGGCTTTGTACCGTACTGCCAGTCTTCGTGCATCCTGTATGTGGCCCAGTCCGATGTTGTATGAGGCCAGAACAAATTTAATCCGCTCATCAGGGTCTGTAATTTCATCCCTGAAGCGGTCGTCGAGCCACATGATAAAACTGGCTCCCGCCCTGATCTGGGCCTCGGGAGTGGATTCCATGGTAATTCCGTAAGTCTTTGCAGTACCCGGCATCAATTGCATCAGCCCAAAGGCTCCTGCCCAGGACACAGCCTCGGGATTGAACCTCGATTCCTGGTAGATGATGGATGCCATCAGTCTCCAGTCCCACCCTATCCGCTCAGCCTCTGTCTTAATTACCTCATCGAACCTGGAGATTTTCCCGCTTCCAAGGGTATAGTCCTCACTATGGATGTTTCTGTATTCATGCCTGTTTTGAAAGTACTTGTCGTACAAAATGGCAAAATGCCTGGTCTTCTGGTAAGCTGTGATCCACTGGTTAATGATCATTCGAAGGCTGTCGGAACTTTGGTGAACCGCCCAGGCTACATGCTGTGGGAAGGAAATGGCTGTGCTTACATCGAGTTGCGGAAAATAGGTGGTGTTGACCAATCCAACGTTTTCATCACATACGGTATAATCTATCTCGCCCAGGGCCACGCGCTGGACCAGCTGTTCGGACTCAATGTTCACTTCCCTGATCTCTATGCCTCCGCCGATTTCATTGGAGAGGGACCTGAGGCGGGTTTCATACACAGATCCGGCCTGCACAAATACCACTTTACCGGCAAGATCGAGCTGGTTCCGGATCAGAGAAGACTCCAGCTGCTCCTTGTTCATTTTTTCCCACTGAATGGGTAAGCGCTGCACAAGCACTTGCCTGGTCTGGAGCAGAGGTGCAGTGAAAGAGACTTTCGATTTCCTTTCCGAAGTGACTGTCAGGTTCATGGCGATCATGTCGGTATTGCCTTCCTGCAAATCGATGAAATTCCTTTGCAGGTCATTGCTTACACTTACCTCGAGGGCGAGATCCAGGTAATTTGCCAGCTCCTGCAGCATCTCATACTGGAAGCCCATGGGCTGTCCCCGGTAGATAAAATAAGAAATTGAGTTGTATTCGGTCACCACCCTGAGTGCCCCCCTGTCCCTGATCCTCTCCAGTTGTGTGATCCGCACAGGCTTCAGCTGATCCACATCTCTGAACCTCGATTCGCCCCTGGGCTTGCAAGATCCCAGGATCAGTGGGAGAGTTACAATTAGTAAGAGAGGGATTGCTTTTTTATTGACGTTGATCGTCATAATAAGTTGCTGAAGAGTGCTTTAATCGTAAAATATCCAAACCAGCCCAAATCTGAAGTTCCTTGGCTTCTGGGGATAAAGAGGGGTAGTAAAGTAGTTGTTCCCGGTGATTTTCAGATCGTGCAGAAGGTTGTTGAAAGAGAAGAATATCCGTGTCCGCTTGATCCTGAATGCCAGGAAAACGTCCAGAAAAGGGAAAGCTCCCAGCGTGTATTCATCCTGGAGATGAAATATACTGGTGGAAGGCATGTAGGCATTTGCCTTGTACTTGGTGGTGAAGGAGAAATCAAATCCAAGATCTGCAAGCAGCGCCCCTTTAAAAAGGGATTGCTCCCAATAATTAGAAGTGTACAAGGAAAGGAGTGGGAGCTTGAGTACCTCCCCGGCCGTGCTCAGCTGGACCAGGATCTTGTTTTGAGAGTTAAATCCTGCCGCAGTGAAATGCTTGGAGAAAAGGCCCGAAAAGAGCATGAGGTTCTGATCGTACAGGCGCGGAAGGGCTTCCTGGTCCCAGTAAATGTAATTGGTGATGTTGGTGACTCCAAGCCGAATATCTGTTTCCTGGTCTTTGCTGCTGATAAACGCTTCCCCTTTTATTCTAAGCATGGACGGGAAATCGTTCTCCCATTGCAGGAAGGAAGAGGAATAGCGATTGGTGAAAAAATGAGCCCTCTTTTGATCAAAACTCCCACGCAGGCCCAGGTTCAGATTTCCGCCCAGGGCCCTTGAAAAGGTGGCATGCACCTGAAAATCGTTCTGGTAGTAGCCCATTAAATAATACTTTGCATCCACCACCCAGTCCCAGTTACCTGTGGTTGGGCCTGCCAGGTGGAGGCCCACGTGAACATCGTTGTAATTCTCATAATGAACAGCGCCTAATATGGTATCCTGACCCGTGGAGTCGATGTGCAAAGGCTCGGGGGCCAGCCAGGTGAATCTCCTGAAGTCGTAGCCGGCCGAGATACGTGCCGATATCTTGTCGAAATCGGGATCCCCCAGGACCAATTGGACCACATTGGAAATGCGGTCCTCCATGGTTGAATCCCAGGCCGGAGCATCCAGATAGTAGAAATTCTTGTATACATCGGCCACTTCTGCCGAGTCCACATATCCATCCCAATAGCTTTT
>SPBY01000122.1 GCA_004525825.1 Bacteroidia bacterium | reverse complement strand
GTATATATGATATTTATATCACGGTACTAATATACAGTATTATGAAACCAGAATTTTTCTTTCTGGCCCCGGAATTGGTGTCCCACAAACAATATGAAGCTTTGAGGATGTACTTTGCAGAGCAAAGACCGGCGCATGAAGCTTTGCCGAACTCTTCCTGAGCCCCATGGGACTCTCTTTCGTATCGAAAGTGGGCCCCACCAGGTTCCAGGGTGTGATGCAG
The DNA here is from genome assembly GCA_004525825.1 of Bacteroidia bacterium. Classification (GTDB taxonomy): domain Bacteria; phylum Bacteroidota; class Bacteroidia; order Bacteroidales. The sequence continues at coordinate 7,529 of SPBY01000122.1, read as the reverse complement.
GGTGGATGGTTGCTGGCCACTGCCGTGGGTAACAAGCTGCTCTTTATCGGAAGCTTCTTCTGGGAAAAAATTGCCCTCTGGCAACTCTGGACCATCTTTGTGGTCACCTGTCTGCTTTCTGCGGCGTTTATCTTCTCCATTCTGAAGAGGCTGGAGCGGGCCACGAAATAATTAGAAACACATTCTCATTAAAAAACCGCTTCACGTCCATGAGGCGGTTATTTATTGTCTGGGAAAACGTGTGAGTCAGGTCTTATTCCACTTTGAATAATCCGGAAACAAGCTTAAGGTCTTCATCGGTATCTTCCGGATCGAGGCCCAGAAGATGGGCGATGATTCGATAAATACCACCCAGTTCGGGGGCATAAAAACTGTTGCTGATGATCCCGTGATGATCCGGATAAGGTCCCGTTGCCAGGGTATAATGGTTGGGAAAGGTTGAGGTAGGGAAAGAGGGTATCAGGCGATCGGCATCGGCTTCAGTAGCTGTACCCTTCTTACAAGATCCAAACAGGAAAAGAACTGATACATATATCAGAGTACTTCTAATACTCATAAGGTCATTGTTTGATAATTATTCATTCATAACGCTGCCTGTCCTTCCACCAATCCTTTTTCTCATCCACAGGACGGAAAAAGTAGTTTGGCTGCGGCAGTTCCGGTACGTCAATTTTATGAATGGTCATGTCCGGGGTAAATTGGTAGAAAGTGATGTTGGCGTTCTCGTAGCCCCCTCCCCTGGAAAGTCGATCGAAGTGTATGCTTCCCTGTATCAGTTCCGGATGGTATTCATCCAGTGAAAGGATAAATCGGGATCCGTAGGTCCTTAATGCGTTCAGAAAGTAAAGCGTCATATCGTATCCAGCGATTCCATAATTGAGTCCCTTCTTGGAGGTAAACGTGGGCTCGTTGTAGAAATGACTCCGGTATTTTGCCAGATAAGCGTCCACGACCGGATCGTGGTAATCCACCCAAAATGAGCTGTAGAAAATCAAATTTAAATTGTGATAATCCCTATAATCAATGCTTGAGAAATCCGAACCTATCCAGTTGGGAGATCCCAGTAATTCAATATCAAAATTCCTTAGCTGAAAGCGTAATGCAGATACAACCGGACTTGCCAGAGAAACATTGCTTGTAGGTATCAGGACCAGGTTCTTTTTATCTGAAGACAGGGAGTGAATAATTTCTTGGGTCTGCTCCAAAGTAATGATCCTTTCCATGGAAAGTACCACTTCCTTGAAAACCACCGGCTCGGTGGGGTGATAATCGTCAAATCCATCGAAGATCAGTTGCTTGTAATATTCATGCTTTTCAATATCCAGTGAATCTTCCTGCCGGACATAGACTATGTTATAGTCATGCTTGCTGGCCACCAGTTTGGCCGCTTCCCTGTACTCTCTTTCGATGGAGGGACTCATTTGGAAGAGGTAGGGGTTCTGTTTCACCAGATCAAGATCGTTATTAAAGGGGGTCACCAGAGGAATTTTGTGCTTTCTGGCAAACTCCGAAACGATCTCCAGGGTATAGGGGTAAAACGGTCCTATGAACAAATCAAAATCCTCCAGCTCATCATCCCTTAGAATGGAAAGGGTCTGACTCATGCTCTTCCGGGTATCGTAGTAGCGTACATCCAGCTTCATTCCCATTTGCCGCATGGAGTCAAGGGCCAGCAGGCTTCCCTGGAAAAATTCAAGAAATTGAACTGATTGCGGAATCCTCTGCTCATTGAGGTAACGTTCCGTAATCCGGCTGCGGCGGGTCTCGGAACTAACATCCTTTAGCAGAGAATCGAGGGGCTCTGATTTTCGGAAATCAAAGGGCACAAAGAAAGCCACCTGGTAAGTTCGGTTTATGTTGTAATTTTCAGAGGCGAGTTCAGCATAACCATAGACCTCCATGGGCAAATCAGAACCAGCATAGATCGAGCCACTCCCTGAAATGGTGTCCTGTATGGACTGCGGCTGACCTGTCACCTGGGGTTCAGGGATTCTGATCACCTGACCGTTTTTGGGTCCGCCCCACCCCAACTCGGGATTGGCAGCCCGGATGTCCTCCACCGAAACCTGGTAATATCCTGCAATGGAATAGAGGGTCTCACGCCTCTTTACTTTGTGGTAGATAATACCTTGTTCATTGTAGACCGGGTCCTCTTCGGCCCGGTTAAGCAATGGGATGATCAAACGCTGCCCGTTTTTCAGGTTCCTGGCAGTGACTCCCCGGTTGGCCTGCATCAGCACTTCCTCAGTCACCCCATATTTGCGGGCTATCCCATAGAGGGTTTCCCCTTTCTCCACGATGTGAATCTGAATGGCTTCGCCCTGCTCCAGCCCCTCTGAAGTATCCACCTCATCCACCAGGCTGGGCTCCACCGGGATTTTCAAAGACTGCCCGATTTGTATCCCGGAGACCACTCCCGGGTTTTCAATAGCTATTTCCTTCTGAGAAATATTATATGCCCTGGAAATGGCATAAAGCGTCTGGCCCGGTTTTACCACGTGAATATAATATACCGTTCCTTCCAGGATCACCTTGTTGGTGGTTCTCTCCACCGTAACTGGATCCTGCCCTGCCAGGGACTGCATCAGAAACACTCCCAGAAGGAGTATCAGCTTATTTCTATTTGGAAATAAAATCATTGATGTTCTTTAGAATCCGGTCTTCAATGTTTGTGGTGTCGGCTTTAACAAATTTTTCACCAGTAATGCTCTCGTACAACTCGATATAACGTTCTGATACCTCTTCGACAAAATCATCCGGCATGTTGGGGACCTGCTGCCCCTCCTTGCCCTGGAAGCCATTGGCGATCAGCCATTGCCTGACAAATTCCTTGGAGAGCTGCTTCTGTTGCTCGCCACTGGCCTGACGTTCTTCATAGCCATCCGCGTAGAAATACCTGGACGAATCGGGGGTGTGAATCTCATCAATCAACATGATCTGACCATCCTTCTTTCCAAATTCATACTTGGTATCCACAAGAATCAGGCCCATTTCGGCAGCCATTTCGGTTCCCCTTTGAAACAGGGCACGGGTATACTCCTCCAGCTTGATGTAGTCCTCTTCGGGCACCAGGCCGCTTGCTAGAATTTCTTCTCTTGAAATATCCTCATCGTGTCCCTCGGCCGCTTTGTTGCTGGGAGTAATGATCGGTTCAGGGAAACGGTCATGCTCCTTCAATCCATCCGGCATGGCAATCCCGCACAAAACTCTTTTTCCCGACTTGTACTCCCTCCATGCATGGCCGGTCACGTAGCCCCTGATCACCATTTCCACTTTGAAGGGATCGGCCATGTGACCTACGGTGACATTGGGATCGGGTGAATCGATCTTCCAGTTGGGAACAATATCCGCTGTGGCATCCAGAAATTTGGAAGCTATCTGATTCAATACCTGCCCCTTATAGGGTATTCCCCTGGGCAGTACCACATCAAATGCCGAAATCCGGTCCGAAGCAACCATGATCAAGTAGTCGTTCGAAATGGTGTAAACATCACGAACCTTCCCGGTGTACAGCTTACTCTGTCCTTCCAGTTTAAAATTTGTTCCTTTTAGTGCATTGGCCATAGCTCAATCTTTTAATAAAGTTATCATCTTTTTCAGGAAGTACCCCCTTTGGGGTATTGTTCGCTGTTGTATGCTTTCACAATGGATTTCACAAGCCTGTGCCTGATGATGTCTCTGTCATCAAAGCGTATGATGGAGATCCCCCTGATCCCCTCCAGAATCCTCAAGGCCTGGATCAGTCCGGACTCCTCATGTTTGGGCAGATCCACCTGGGAATCATCTCCCGTTACAATAAACCTGGCATCGGGCCCCATCCTGGTTAGAAACATCTTGAACTGACTGACTGTGGCATTCTGTGCTTCGTCCAAAATCACATAGGCATGATCGAGGGTACGTCCGCGCATATAGGCAAGGGGGGCAATCTGGATGGTTCCGTCCTCCATGAACTGAATCAGTTTCCGTGCCGGAATCATGTCCCTCAGGGCATCATAGAGGGGTTGCAGATAGGGATCCAGTTTCTCCTTGAAATCACCGGGAAGAAATCCCAGCTTTTCTCCAGCCTCCACCGCAGGACGGGTCAGTACAATTCTGCGCACCTCCCTTTCTTTCAGTGCTTTTACAGCCATGGCAATGGCCGTGTATGTTTTGCCGGTCCCAGCCGGTCCCACTGCGATCAAAAGATCGTTGTCGATCCCGTCCTCCACCAGGCGCTTCTGGTTCACCGTAATGGCCCGGACCTTTCTTCCGCTGTCGCCATGCAAAATCACCTCGTCATCAGGACCGGAGGCATCCATTTTATTGCCCGTGGACCCGCTAAGTATATCGTCCAGATCGGGAAGGGTTACCGATTCAAATTTCCGCAGGTATCTGATGAATAGATCCACCTTATCTTCAAACTCTTCCAGCCTTTCTTTCTTTCCCTGCAGACGAATTTCATTTCCCCTCGAAACTACCTTTAAATCCGGGAAAAGCTCGATAAATTTATTGAAACGGACGTTGTTTACACCATAGAAGTCGACCGGGTCGACACCTTCCAAATAGATCAGCTTTTCCGCCATAAATTAAATTATAATCACTAATTTTGGATGTGCAAATTAAGTTGTTTTTTCCAACATTCCAATAAGAAAATCCCTGTCACAAACCCATGCACATTATCACGCTGACGTCCGATTGGAACGAAAATGATTACTATTTGGCATCACTCAAGGGAAAACTACTCTCTACCTGTCCCAAAGCACAAAACATCGACATCAACCACCAGGTCAAACCATTCAACATGGCGCAGGCAGCATTTGTGGTAAGAAACAGCTATCCCCATTTTCCCGACAACACCATTCATATCATTGCGGTTAACACTGAGCCCGAAATAAATGGGCAAATTCTGGGGGCCAGAAAGGATAGGCAGTATTTTCTTTGTGCCGACAATGGCATACTGGGTCTGCTTGGTGGAGCAGAACCTGAACTGGTGGTACGTCTTCACGGGAAGTCCCTACCGAATCCGGGAAGCTTTATTTCCATGTCGCTCTTTACAGAAATTGCCTGTGCCCTTGCGGAAGGCAAACCCCTTTTAGAACTTGGCGAAGCCGTTGAAGATTATAACAGGCAGACGCCCTTAAGGGCCACCATAGAGGAGAACACCATTTCCGGAAGCGTGATCCACATCGACTCCTACCAGAATGCCATCACCAATGTCTCCAGGGAACTGTTTGACCGTGTAGGACGGGGTAGGCCATTTACCATATATGTCTCGAGCAAACACTACAAGCTGGACCGGATCAATATGCGCTACAATGAAACGGGACCAGGCGATCTGCTGGCCATTTTTAATTCGGCAGGTCTGCTGGAAATTGCCATCCGAAACGGGAACGCAGCCGGTTTGTTAAAGTTAACCACAGATTCGACCCTCAGGGTGGAATTCAAAGAAGGATAGGATGCATAGCAAAGAAGAGAAGCTGAAGGCCTTTGAGCACCTGCTGGAAATCATGGATGAGCTGAGGGAGAAATGTCCCTGGGACAGGGAACAGACCCTGGATAGCCTCAGAAATCTTACCATTGAGGAGACCTATGAACTTGCAGATGCCATCATGGACCAGGACCTGAATGAAATACGAAAGGAGTTGGGTGACCTATTGCTTCATATCGTTTTCTACGCGAAGATCGGCTCGGAGAAAGGTGCCTTTGATATTGCAGATGTACTGAATGGCATCAACGAAAAGCTGGTTTTCAGACACCCGCATGTATTTGGCGACAGAGAGGTGAAGGATTCGGACGAGGTGATTGAGAACTGGGAAGAGCTTAAGATGAAGGAGGGGAACCGGAGTGTGCTGGCTGGTGTCCCCATTTCCCTGCCGGCCATGATCAAATCGCACAGGATCCAGGACAAGGTAAGGGCCGTCGGATTTGATTGGGACCACCGGGAACAGGTTTGGGACAAGGTGATTGAAGAAATCAACGAGGTGAAGCAAGAACTCAGTAAGGGACAGGAAAAAGAGAGAATGGAGGATGAGATCGGAGACCTGCTGTTCTCCATTGTCAATGCTGCCCGGCTGTATGACATTGAACCCGAAACCGCACTGGAGCGCACCAACAGGAAATTCATCAAACGCTTTAAGTACCTTGAATCAAAAGCTCTTGAACTGGGACGTTCACTGAAAGAGATGAGCCTCCAGGAGATGGAGGTCATCTGGCAGGAAGCCAAATCTATTTAGACTCCTCTGCTGAGGGTTTGTCCGTGGCAGATTTTTCGCCGGTTTCATTTCCGCCTGCTTCCTCACTTCCTGCCTCTTCCTCCTCTTTTTCAACCACCTCCAAAAGGGCATGTTGGTGCAACTGGTTGTACCACTGAAACACCTTCTTAATGTCGGAGACATAAACACGTTCTTCATCATATTCAGGCACCAGCTCTTCAAAAAAACTCTTCAGCTCAGCTGCAGAGGCTTTGTGAGAAAGGGTCTCTTTGCCTTCACTCAGTTCATGAATTTTAAAGAAAATATCCGCCAGGGCTACTTCCTTATCCACGGTGAATATGGCAATATCTACCAGTGAGCTAACACGGGCGGTGGCCGATGCCACATGTCTCTTTTTGTCCTCAAGGGCCTCTACTACTATTCCATTACGGGCTTGAGCAATAAACTTATACAATCCCCCTTTGCCTGAAATGGCCATTATGTCTTTTAACTGAATCGTCTTCATACCTCGCAAAAAAAGTGATATAAATATAGTACTTCTAGTTCAATCCTCGCTCTTTCTTAATCTGGTCATACGCCTCCTGTACTTTCCGGAATTTCTCATGGGCCACTTTTTTAAAATCCTCACCCAGGTGACTTACCTTATCGGGATGATACTTCATAGCCATTGTGCGGAAGGCTTTCTTTACTTCGTCATCAGAACTGGTAGGTTCAATCTCCAGGATTCTGTAAGATGCATCGGTCTGACTCACAAACATGGCCCTGATGCTTTCAAAATCAGAACCGGTAATGGACATGTAACCGGATATTTTATGAATCACCTCATTTTCTGCATCACTCACCGAACCGTCGGCTGATGCAATGCCAAACAAAAAATGAAGCATTTCAAGCCGGTAGGAGTAATCCAGTTTTTGAGACAGCTGGTGGGTAACATCCCTCAGTGGAATCTCCTGCTTGAGTATATCCCTGAGCATAACCACTGCTTCGGAGGCAGTATCTTCGCCGAAACGAGTGACGAAGTAGCGCCTCACGTAGTCCAGTTCGCTCTTCATAACACGTCCATCAGCTTTCATGACAGCTGCAATCAATACCAGCAGGGAGGCCGCATAATCGCCCCTCAGGGTCCTTGTTCTTACATCGCGGGCCTGTCCTGTGCCAGCATTGGTTCCCGAATCAAATATGGACCCCACAGCCAAACCCAGGATTCCTCCAATGGGTCCACCCAGGGCCCATCCCAAACCGAGTCCGACCCATTTTCCAAATTTTGTCATAGCTGATTATTTCCTTTTAACAACTTGTGATGTAATTCAATTACCTGCGGAAGAAGCATTTGCTGTC